>JBGOXU010000226.1:0-2502 GCA_041479305.1 Dehalococcoidia bacterium | reverse complement strand
CCCTCCCGAACCGCCGGCATTACTTTTTTCGGAATAACCCGATGAACCAGGGGAAAATTCGGCCCCAGGCGGCGACAAGAAATACAGTAAAAATGGCCAGTACTAGGATGACCCAACTTAGGGCCTGAGGAATGTCCTGCGCTGTTCCTGGTGCTACTTGCATTTTTGCCCTCCTTCTTCTTTCCTGAATATGAATATTGGATTTGTTTTAGTCTTATAATGGAGAGTAAAGTAAGTAATCATAGACTCGCAAAGTAAACATATACTTACTATTTACCACGTTTTTCCGGGCTTGTCAAGAGGTCTGAGCGTTAGTTAAAGAAAATTATTGTCCCGTTTTTACCCGGTTCCACGGGGGAGGAAACCGGTAAATAGTGAGCCAGTCCTCCCAAAGTGCTATAATCTACATGGAAATAAGGGCTAAGAAGGAGTCTGTAGTCGATGGATGAATTGAAGGTGTTCACCGGTAATGCCCACCCCGCTCTCGCCCAGGCAGTCGTTGAGTATCTGGGGATACCATTGGGTAAGTGTGAAGTCTTTCAGTTCAGCAACGAGAACATCTTTGTCCGCATCCTGGAGAACGTGCGCTCGCGGGATGTCTTTGTCATTCAACCTTTCAGCTCGCCAGTGAACAACAACCTGGTCGAGATGCTCATTATGCTCGATGCCTTCAAGCGCGCCTCGGCGAACCGCGTGACGGCGGTCGTGCCCTACTACGCTTACGGCCGCAGCGACAAGAAAGACCAGCCCCGCGTCCCCATCACCGCCCGGCTCATCGCCGACGTGGTGACGGCGGCCGGCGCTGACCGCCTGCTCACCGTTGACCTGCACGCGGCGCAGATTCAGGGCTTCTTCAACATTCCCGTGGATGAGCTTACGGCCCTCACTATTCTGGGGAACTATTTCCAGAGTAAAGAGCTGGCGAACCTGGTCGTCGTCGCCACCGATATCGGCATCAGCAAGCGGGCGCGCGACCTGGCGGAGAAGCTCAACGCCCCCCTGGCGATTATGGAGAAGCGGCGCATCGGCAACATCGATAAGTCGGAAACCCTGAACGTCATCGGCGAGGTGGAGGGCAAAGTGGCGCTCACTGTGGACGATGAGATTGATACGGCCGGTTCCCTGGTCAACGTGGTCAACACGCTCCTCGAGCGCGGTGCCAAAGAAGTCTACGCTTGCTGCACTCACCCCATCCTCTCCGGCCCTGCCATCCAGAGAATCTCGGCCTCACCGATAAAAGAGGTCGTCGTTACAGATACTATCCCAGTTAACGGCAAGAAGAAGATTGATAAAATTACGGTGCTGCCCATTGCCCCCCTGCTGGGTGAGGCGATTCACCGCATTCATACCGGGCTTTCCGTGGGCGCAATGTTCGAGTAGGGCGGCCGTGAACGAGCAAATGGTTGAGGTCTACCGGGCGCGGGGTGAGGCGGAAGCTCAGGTTATCAAGGGCTTGCTGGAGAGCTACGATATTCCCTGCCTGTTACAATCGAACGCCGCGCCCTCCGTGCATATGTTTACCGTCGATGGCATGGGCGAGGTGCGCGTTATGGTCCGCAAATCGATGGCCGATGAGGCGAAGAAGCTGATTGAGGGTGAGGCTGATGTTTAAGTGGCTGGGCGGACTGGTCGATTCTAACGAAAAAGAAATCAGGCGGCTTGAGCCATTAGTAGACCGCATCAATGAGCTGGAGTCTGATTTTGAGCAACTCAGCGTCGCTGGGCTTCGTTCCAAAACTGACGATTTCAAGGGAAGATTAGCTGAAGCCACCGCCGGGATTCGGCAACAACTGGTGGAGACGCGTGGAGAGTTGGAAGCAGCCAAACAGCGGCTTACCACGGCACAGAACGATTTTGACGAAGAAGAAGAAAACACAAATTGTAAACGCCTACAGCCGAGAATTGACCAGTTAGATAAAGAGCGCCAAGAAACAGAGAATGAAGTTCTTGCTGAGCTTCTACCGGAAGCTTTTGCTGCCGTCAGGGAAGCGGCCAAGCGAACGATTGGACAGCGCCACTTCGATGTCCAGCTGATGGGCGGCATCGTCCTGCACCAGGGCAAAATCGCCGAGATGAAGACCGGCGAAGGCAAGACCCTGGTGGCCACTCTGCCGCTCTATTTGAACTCGCTCACCGGCAAGGGCTGTCACCTGGTGACGGTGAACGACTACCTGGCGCGGCGCGACCCCTACTGGATGGGCCCCATTTTCCACGCCCTCGGCGTGAGCGTGGCTAGCATCTATCCGCAGACTCCTGATGAGCACCTCCCCTCCCGTCTCTTCGACCCCAGCTATGACTCCGGCAAAGAAAAAGACCCCTGGTGCCATTTCCGCACCATTACCCGCAAGCAGGCTTACGAGGCGGATATTACCTACGGCACCAGCAGCGAGTTCGGCTTTGACTACCTGCGCGATAACATGATGGTGGAGCTCTCCCAGTGTGTCCAGCGTCACCCGTTGAACTACGCTATCGTTGATGAGGTGGATAACCTGCTCATCGATG
>JBGOXU010000225.1:0-2503 GCA_041479305.1 Dehalococcoidia bacterium | reverse complement strand
TGTCTTGAATAAGATATGCATGAAGGGGCAAATAAGGGCTCCTGCCAAGGTTGGCTATGTTTAGACATACTCTACCACCAGGCACTAGAACCCTATATACTTCGCTGAAAACTGTCCGCAAAAAAGCACGATACTCGGCCAGAGTAAGGTCCTTATCATATTCCTTGCCTACATTGTAAGGTGGAGACGTAACCATAAGATGAACGCTAGAATCGGGTAGCTCTTGCATGGATTCGCTTGATTTGCAGAAGATTCGATTAGCTGCTTCGGCTGGCAACGGATTTTCTTGATACTTCACTTTGGAATTTGTTGCCACACCCTCAAACAACCGACCGGCATAGAACTGCGAAGAATCATGCCCAAAACGCCCCGGAGAGCCGAATGTACTAGTCTCAGTCCTCATTGTCCTCATTGGCTGTTACCTCGTCTATACCCCACCCCTACCGCCTCTTCCACCTTTCTTTCTAGATATCGGACCCTCTGCCCAAAATATGTTTTTTGCCATGAAATAGCGTTCCGTTGACTCATCTAATGGGTTGATTTTGTCCGAGTGCGGTGGCAATTCTGGTTTGAAGCCGCTTTCAGCTAAAAGCTGTCTGAACTTTTCTTCGGCAAGTTTTCTAGAACGAAAACTCTGTACAACCGTTCCGACTTTGACTATATGGAACCTTCCATCGTTAGGCACGTTAGCAGTATTCCTTTCAATTGAAAGGTCTAAATTGGGGATAAAGTGTTTGTACCTTTCGTGTTTGTCTCTCATGCCTTTCTTGCTCTCCCATGAATCAAAAACACCCCTTACGGGGTATTATAACATCAGAGCGATATAAGTCAAACGTTGATAACTTAACATAAACTCTGCACTTGCCTCTTAGAAAGAGAAGGGGCGAGAAGAGTTTGAAGAGGGGCTAGCGCCCCTCTTAGACGCCCCGCTTCTAATTTTCACTGTCATTGTGAGACGCCCCGCTTCTTACTCCAGTAAACTCGTTCCCATAAAGTGGTACACATATCTCGGCGGGACGCCGGTGACGGCGCGGTTCACCCGCTTCTTTATCCGGCAATTGCCCTGGCGCTTGTCCTCAAGCTCAAGGATACAGGCAAACTCGTCGCCAATCTTAACGTGCTCGGTCATTATCAGTTCCCCCCACCAGTTGGTCGGGGTGTCATTGTGAAACTTGTAATGCACGCGAGAAATGAACACATTATCAATCTGCCGGTACAGCTTACCCGTAGCCATTGAGTCCTCCTAAAAGATTGCCAGGTTATTGCGGTGCACCACTTCCGGACCGAAATCCGCGCCGATAATTGCGGCGATTTTCCGCGAGTGCACCCCTTTGATTTTAGCGATGTCCGCCGAGCAGTAGTTCACGATGCCGCTGGCGAGGTGGTTGCCTTCGATGTCATAGATATCGACGATGTCGCCGCGGTCGAAGGCGCCGTCCACTTCCCTGATGCCGGCGGCGAGCAGACTGCCGTGCTTCTTTCTCAGCGCCTCCGCTGCGCCCGCATCGATGACGAGCTTGCCCCGCACGCACAGCCCACACAGCATCCAGCGCTTGCGACTTTCGATGTGGGTGGCGGTGGGCAGGAAGCGCGTGCCAATCGATTCTCCATCGACCAGCCGGCCGATGACGTCCTTCTCCTTGCCGTCGGCGATGACCACGTTTACGCCCGAAGCCGTCGCCAGCCGGGCCGCCTCAATCTTGGTAATCATCCCGCCCACGGCCGTCTGGCTCGTGGTGCCGGAGGCCAGCCGCTCAATATCCTCATCGATTTTTTCGACGATGGGGATGAGCCGGGCATCGGCTTGGAGGCGGGGGTCGGCGGTGTAAAGGCCGGCGATGTCGGTGAGCAGTAGCAGTAAATCGGCATCGACCAGGTTCGCCACCATCGCCGAAAGGTTATCGTTATCGCCGAACTTGGCGTCATCAAGCTCATCCACGGCGACGACGTCGTTCTCATTGATGATAGGCACCACGCCCAGCTCGAGGAGGGCCATCAGGGTATTGCGGGCGTTCAGGTAGCCGGCGCGGTCGGAAAGGTCGGCTTTGGTCAGGAGCGCCTGCGCTACGGTGATATTGTGCTCGCCGAACAACTGCTCGTAGGCGTACATTAATCGACTCTGCCCCACCGAGCACAGCACCTGCTTGTAGGGGATGCCCTTGATTTTCTGGGTCAGCCCCAGCTTGTGGCGGCCGTAAGCCATCGCGCCCGAGGAGACGATGAGAATCTCGCGGCCCTGCTGACGCAGTTGCGCCACCTGTGCCACCAGGCGCGACATTATTTCTTGGTTGAGCTGGGAGCCGCCGCCGGTGACCAGTTTGGTGCCGAGTTTGACGACAATGCGTTTGTATTCTGAGGAGGCTGTGAACTTATTCAAATAGACTTCCTGTCTTGTCACCCTGAGCCGAAGCCCTGAGCGGAGCGAAGGGTCACTTTTCCTACATTATAGCAAGCAGTAGCGAATTGGACAAGAAAGGGTTGTATTGGCAGTCAGCACTCAGCT
>JBGOXU010000224.1:0-2505 GCA_041479305.1 Dehalococcoidia bacterium | reverse complement strand
GTTGTCCTTAGCTACGGTCAAGAGGAGGATACCAGTTTTTAGAGTTTGTTGAGTTCGTAGAGTCATAGAGTTGCTTATCAAAACCACTTAACAGACTCAATCAACTCAACGAACTCGTGACGGAAGGGGGATTAAGGGGGTGAGTTCTCGAACTCAGAAATCCAGCACCTTGCCCGGGTTCATGATGTGATTGGGGTCGAAGGCGTGCTTAATGCGGCGCATCAGCTCAATCTTGGCCGGGTCGGCGGCCAGGTGCAGAAAGCCTTTCTTGACCACGCCCAGCCCGTGCTCGCCGGAGATTGTCCCGCCGAGGGCGATACCCGCTTTGTAGACGTCCGTGAGCACGTCTTTCGCCCAGTCGCTTTTCGCGGTCCGGTCCTGGGTGATGGGGTGAAGGTGGACGTTGCCATCGCCGGCATGGCCGTAGGCGATGATGGGGATTCCGTGCTTGGCGCTGATTTTCTGCACCTCATCGATGAAGTCGGCAATGCGGCTGCGCGGCACTACGACGTCGGCGATGTCCAGCATGCCCAGCTCCTGGGCTCCGGAATAGAACTTCTCCCGGGCGTCGAGCAGATTGCGTTTGGCCTCCTCGTTGCTCGGGATGTAGATATCCACGGCGTTGTGCTTCTGGCAGACCTCATCGATACGCCCCGAAATGCGGAAGAACTCGTCTTCGTCCTCAGCTTCGACGAATATCATCAGGAAAGCGGCGTAGTCGTGCAGGGGCAGCTCTTTGCCGGTGTGCTTCTCGATGGCGGTGATGATATCTTTCTGCATAAACTCGATGCCGATGGGCTGGATACCCGCCTTCAGGATGTCCGGGACACAGCTGATGGCTTCATGCAGGCTGTTGAACGGGATGAAGAGCAGCTCCGTCTTCTTCGGCGCGGCGGCCACTTTGAGCGTAATGCCGGTGACTACCGCCAGTGTGCCTTCCGACCCCACGATGAGCTGGGTCAGGTCGTAGGCGGTGGAGCACTTGACGTACTTCCCGCCCGATTGAATGACCTCACCGCTGGGCAGGACGGCCTCCAGCCCCAGGACCGATTGCCGTGTCACGCCGTATTTGACCGCCCGCATTCCTCCAGCGTTGGTGGCAACCGTCCCGCCGATGGTAGCCGTGGTCTCGCCGGGATAGACCGGGTAGTAAAGCCCGTGCTCACCGAGGGCTTTGTAAAGCTCGGCCAGGGTAACGCCAGGCTCCACCGTGGCGGTGAAGTTAGCCTCATCGATTTCCCAGATTTTCTTCATCTTCTCGAGGGAGAGAAGGATGCCGCCGTAGACCGGAATCGCCCCGCCGGAGAGGCCGGTGCCGCCACCACGTGGGGTGACCGGGATGAGTTTTTCGTTTGCCAGCTTGAGAATGCGAGAGACCGATGCCGTGTCCTCCGGCTTGACGACCACGTCGGGTGGGTGGGAGGGGGCATTAGGGGTCTCGTCGCGGGCGTAGTTTTCCAGCCCTTCGGTCAGGACGTTCTTCTCACCGACTATTTCCTTGAGTTGTGCGATTACTTCCGGGGTTACTTTTTCGTATTGCATTGCATTAACCTTTTCAGTTTATTTGCCATCGCTGTCCAGTGGGTGCCCCGCCAGTAGATACGGCGGCAGCGCGGGCACTCCATGTACTGGTTCTGCGTCTTGAAGACGTAGGGCGGGACGCGGTCTTTGACTTCTTCCCTGGTCCGCTCCTCCAGGGGCTGGTTGCATTCCAGGCAGATGCTGAAGGGTTTGAACTCGCAGTCGAGCTTAAGGGTTTCGACGACCTGCTGGAGTTGCTGCTCCGGCTCGTCGCTGGCGATGAGGATGGCTTTGACCCGGCCGCTGGTGATGAGTCCCCGCTCCATTATCCGGGTGTCCCGGGTCAATATGACCCGCCCTTCCTTCAGCGCTCTGGCCACCATCACCGAGTCGTTTATGCCCTTGAAGAAAACAGTATCGTAGCCCATTACTCTCAGCCACCGGGCGAGCTTGCCGGCGTTAGTATCGACGATGAATTTCGGGTTCGCCTTCTCGATTGTCCTCACCTCTTGAGCGGCGAATGGCACGCGGGGCAGACGCGGGCGAACCAGTACAGCCGTTTGCCGCATTCCGGGCAGCGCCCGGCCTTGTCCTGTTGCTCCACCCAAGCCTCGATGCCGTGCCGCTTCATATATCTCAAGCCATCGATGATATGAGCATGGTGTGAGATGCCATTGATGATGTGGACATCTTTGTGGTCGCGCAGTCGCGGGCAGGGGAAATCGGCGCACTCAAAGCACCAGGTCACATTCTTCTCGCGGGCGCACTGTCGAAAGCCGTGCCGGCAGTCCTTACAGAAGGTAATCACGCGGTCGGAAAGACAGCCATCGCAGCGGACTTCCGCTAGTGGGATATTGTGTTCGCGCGAGATTTTTTTCATCATCTCCACAGTATCCTCAAAGTAACGATTAGCTCTACCGGTATAAACCTCATTCGATTCAGAAGGCAACCTTTCTGGTGGTTTTAGCTTTACATGCAGACGAT
>JBGOXU010000223.1:0-2534 GCA_041479305.1 Dehalococcoidia bacterium | reverse complement strand
GGGATGGGCATGCCGCGGTCGACGGCCAGCCAGAGCTTGCCCCCCGCCACCACGCTCGTGGCCATATCCAGGGTGAGCGGGCGGTGGCTCTTGGCCGGGACGGATATGGCGATGGGGCTGTTGTGGACGCCGGCGACTTTGGCGCCCCACGGCGCCATATTGGGCGGGTTGGTGACAATAACCAGCCCGGCCATATTCTTGAGGGCAATCATCTGGGAGTAGTAACCAAGGGCGCCCTGGTGGGTGAGATTGCGGATGAGCGACCAGCAGATACCCACCTTCTTGGCTTTCTTCAAAGCCAGCTCGATGGTGTAAACCGTCACCACCGGACCGAGGGCGTGGTCGGCTTCAATGAACAGGGTGGCGGGCGTTTCTTTGAGGACTTTGATTTTAGGCTTGGGGTTCATCACTCCCTTATCGATGTTCTCGACGTACCAGGGGATGCGGAGGACGCCGTGGGAATCGACGCCTCTCAGGTTGGCCCAGAGTAGGGCATCCGCTTCCGTAGCGGCATCTTTGGGGGGACAACCGGCCCGGGTGAATACTTCTTTGGCGAAGTCATACAGGGGCTGCCAGGGGACTCGAACTTCGCTTTGTGTCATAACGCCTCCTTTGTTACTTTCTGAGATAGTTTGCGCTGATTACTCGCCAAGTCAACGCGGCGCGGCAGAAGACTCCTCCCTGCGAAAAACCTGCTAGACCCAGCCACCTCCACGCAGTCTCAATGCCGGTCCTTCTCGGAAGGATGGGAAAAATATCAGGATGAACATTAGCACCCGCACGCTCATTTGTCAATACGCCCGAATACCCGTTTTCGTCAGTCTGGAAAAACAGTGGCGATTGCAGTAATATTAGGGGGGCCTTTGATTACCTCAATGCGCTGGTACAGCGTGTGGGCACGCCGCACGTCATCATCCCGGTCAACCGCCGGCTGGAGAGGGCCGTTTTCCCGCAGGAAGAGCAGGTGATTGAAGCGGTCAAAGCCATCGTCTAATGGTTGACAACGGAGGCACAGCCTTATATCCTAGTAATGTCTCTCTGTTTTCCGGCAAATAATGGCTGCGGGAGCGAGCTATGGGCAAGACAAGAATCGGCATTCTCACCGGCGGCGGCGATTGCGCCGGCCTCAATCCGGCGATGAAGTGGGTGGTGAAGACCGCCATGGACAAGCACTTTCAGGCCGAGCGCGGAGTCGAGTACGAGGTCTGGGGCATCAGGGACGGGTGGAAAGGGCTGGTGGAAGTTGAACCGGAGACCACGCTCGGTGAATGGGTGATGCCGCTCACTCCGGAGATTGTCCGCACGTGGGACCGCTACGGCGGCACCATGCTCGGCACGTCACGCACCAATCCTTATAATCTTAAGAACGACCAGTCGAAGCGCGTCCTGTACAATATCCAGAAGCTGGGCTTGAATGTCCTGATTGCCATTGGTGGGGACGATACGCTGAGTGTTGCCCTCAAACTTGCCAAAGAAGGGGTCAATGTTGTCGGCATTCCCAAGACGATTGACAAGGACCTTATCGAGACTGATTATACCCTCGGCTTTGAGACGGCCTTGAGTGTCATCACCGAGGAAATCGACCGCCTGCGCACTACCGCCGGCTCGCACAAGCGCATCTTCGTCGTCGAAACGATGGGCCGCAACGCTGGCTGGCTAGCCCTTGAGGGCGGCGAATCGAGCGGCGCCTTCATCATTCTTATCCCGGAGTATGATTTCTCCGTGGAAAAAGTCAATGAGCTGATAATCGAGGGGCGGAAGGAAGGCTCGCGCTACGAGATTGTGGTCGTGGCGGAGGGCGCCAAGCCGGCCGGTCTCGCTGAGTTTGTGCAGGAGGAGAGGGCGGACAGCTTCGGGCATAAGGCTCTCGGCGGCATCGGCGACTATCTTGCCGGGGAGATTGGCAAGGGGACAGGGTTCGAGTGCCGCAGTATTGCCTTGAGTCACCTTCAGCGCGGCGGCGCCCCGTGTGCCTTCGACCGCCGGATGGGGCGCTACTTCGGCATTGCCGCCGTCGACCTCATCGTCATGAAAGACTACGGCAAGATGGTTAGCTACAAGAACGGCCGGATTACCTCGGTGCCGCTGGAGAAGGTCATCGGCAAAATGAACATTGTCGATGTCAAGATGATGTACGACACCGAGCGCTACAGCGGGCGCCGTACTATTCTTACACCATAAGGAGACAGTATGACTATCACGATTAAGCAAATCGATGAACTGGTCAAATCGGCGGTCCTTCAGCAGAAGGATGCCACCAGGGCGACCAGCCGCAAGGAAATTCGCAGGCTGGCGAAGGAGCAGGGAATTGTTCTGGCCAGCATGCAGGGGCTCTATGAAGCGGCGGGCAAGGGTCTCTACCACGGCATCACCGTGCCGGCGATGAATCTCCGCGGCCTGACCTACCTGATGGCGCGGGCGGTCTTCCGCGCCGCGATGAAGAACAACGTGGGCGCCTTCATCTTTGAAATCTCCCGGGGCGAAATCGGCTACACCAAGCAGCCGCCGGACGAGTATACCGTAGCCTGTCTCGC
>JBGOXU010000222.1:0-2546 GCA_041479305.1 Dehalococcoidia bacterium | reverse complement strand
CTCTCAATGACAGGGGCAGTGAGCGCCCTGCGCTTGCCGAACTTGATAAAAAGGTGGCTTGGTTGTATAGTTTAACAGATGTCTTTTGCAATGGTGCACGACTTGAAACTGAACGTCGAGCCAGGCGCCTCATATCTACTGAAGAAAATCAGCCGCATTCTCAAGGAACAGGGTATCGAGTCATACCTGGTCGGCGGTTTTGTCCGCGATATGCTCCTCGGACGCAAGACGGCGGATATCGATATTGCCGTTGCCGTCGATGCCCTTGAGATTGCCCGGAAAGTCGCCGCTGCTATTGGCGGCAAGTACGTCCTGCTCGATGCCGGGAACCAAATCGGCCGGGTCGTCGCCTTCGAGGATAAGTTGGAGATTGACTTCTCCACGCTCCGGAGCTCTATTGAAGAAGACCTCGGCCAGCGTGATTTCACCATCGACGCGATGGCGATGGACCTGGGCAAAGCCTCCTTCGAGAAAGAACATCTCGTTTTCCCTGAGGTCATTGACCCCTTCAGCGGGCAAGTTGACCTGGTCCGGAAAGTTGTCCGGGCGGTCAGCGAGTCGGCTTTTGCCGCCGACCCTATCCGTCTCCTCCGCGCCGTCCGACTGGCGGCCGAGCTTGGCTTCCGGATTGACGGTGAAACGGAGTCGGTCCTCCGGCGGGACGCGTCCCTCATCACCAGCGTGGCCGGCGAGCGGGTCAGGGAAGAGCTGTTGAGGCTGTTTGCCCTTTCGGGGGCAGGCAAGTTCCTGGCCTATTTGAATGAGCTTAGTCTGCTCACCGCCATAATTCCCGAACTGGCGGAAGGGAAAGGCGTCGACCAGCCGGTAGTTCACGTCTGGGATGTTCTCGAGCATTCGGTGCGGTCGGTGAGCGCCGTTGATTTCCTCCTCCGCCAGGGAGAATGGGAATACGCCGATAGTAAAGTCCTGGCGGTGGTGCCCTGGTCGCAGCGACTTGAGGAGCACTTCAAAGAAGAGGTCAGCCACGCCAGCACGCGCGCTTCTTTGCTCCGGCTGGCGGCGCTACTGCACGATGTCGCCAAACCCGAGACCAAGACCATCGATGAGACGGGCCGGGCGCGTTTCCTGGGACATGCCAAAGAAGGCGCCGAGACGGTCGTCAACATTATGCAGAGGCTCCGCTTCACCGGCAAGGAAATCAGGCTGGTGGAGATAATGGTCTTGCACCACCTTCGCCCCACCCAGATGAGCCAGGCAGAACTCCCCACTCGCCGGGCACTCTATCGCTTTTTCCGCGACACTGAGGACGCCGGTATCGACATCCTGTTTCTGAACCTGGCTGACCACCTTGCCACGCGGGGTCCGGACCTGGACCGGGCGGGGTGGCAGGAGCATGCCCGGATGGTCGAGTATGTCCTGGAAAAGCGCTTTGAGGAAGAGAGCGCCGTCATCCCGCCGAAGCTGGTGGACGGGAACGACTTGATTACTATTTTCGGCCTCCAGCCGGGGCCGCGAATCGGCGAAATTCTGGAGGCGGTGCGCGAGGCGCAGGCCGCCGGTGAGATAACCACGCGAGAAGAGGCATTAGCTTGCATCAGGACGCTAATGGCTTCACAAAATAGTTGAACAGGTAGAAGAAGATGAGAAGAAACACCATAGTCTCAATTATCATTGCCGCCATTTTTGTCTTTTCCCTGGTTGCCCTGGCGCAACCGCTCTTCGGCCGGGATGCGATGCGGCTCGGGCTCGACCTGAAGGGTGGCGTCCACTTGGTCTACCGCGCCGACCTGACAGGTATAGAAAAGGGCAAAGAAAGTGAGGCCATCGATGGCGCTATTGCCGTCATCGAGCGCCGCATTAATATCCTCGGCGTTGTTGAACCGGTGATTCAGAAGCAGGGCACCGACCGCATCGTGGTGGAACTGCCCGGCATCAGCGAGGCGGACAGGGCCAAGCGGCTCATCGGCCAGACGGCGTTGCTGGAGTTCCGCGAGCTGGTCACCAACGAGAAAGGTGAGCAGACGTGGGTGCCGGCCACGGGCACCGTGGGCGGGCAGAAAAAGGAGCTGACCAGCGCCTACTTCAAGGAGAACACCTACGTCAGCACCGATGATTTTGGTCGCGTCCTCCTGGTCTTTGAGTGGAACGAAGAGGGCAGCGTACTTTCGGGCCAGATTACGGAGCGGCTCATCGGCAAGCCCCTGGGCATCTACCTCAGCGGCGAGCCGATGCTGGGTGATGATGGGAACCCAATCGCGCCCATCGTGCGTTCCAAGATTACGGACCGCGGTCAAATCGAGGGTTTGAGCCTGGCGGAAGCCACCGAGCTTGCCAAACTGCTTAACGCCGGGCGCATTCCTGTCCCCCTGGCCCCAATCTATGAGCAAACCGTGTCGCCTACCCTGGGCGCTGACTTCGTTGATATGTCGGTCAAGGCAGGCATCATCGGCGTCGTCCTGGTGATGTTGTTCATGATTGCCTACTATCGCCTGTCGGGATTCCTGGCCAGCCTGGCGCTGTTGTTCTACGGCGTGCTGGTGCTGGCAATCTTCAAGCTCATCCCGGTAACCCTGACCCTGGCCGGT
>JBGOXU010000221.1:0-2582 GCA_041479305.1 Dehalococcoidia bacterium | reverse complement strand
TGTCATTGCGAGGAGCCCCGATGGTAATCGGGGTGGCAATCTCAGTGTATTTGATTAATTGAGATTGCCACAGGCACTGACGTGCCTTCGCAATGACACCCGGAAGCCACCAAGCCCCTAAATCTGCTTTTCGATGTAAATTTCCCGCAAGCCGTTGAGCGCGGCGAAGAACTCCCGCATCATCACGCTCACCGGGTACATTCCCCGGGCCGTGACCTTGAGCTTCTCTTCACCCTCAACAACGCCGAAAAGTCGCAGAAAGGCTAGCTCCGTCCTAAGCTTCCGGTCAATATCGTCATGGAACTTCTGCCGAAATCGGTTCAAGTCTACTTCCAGCCCGAAGAGCTTGGTCAGCAGGTAGTAGCGCAGGTACTCCCTGTCGGACAGCTTCCGCCAGCCGACGATGGGCAATCGCTTCTCGGCAACCACCGCATCATACTTCTCCAGCGAGAAGGTGTTGACGTAGAAATTGCCCCTGACGATGCTCACCGAACCCGACCCGATGCCGATATAGTCGTCCGAGTCAATGATGTACTCGTCAATCATGCGGTCGCCCCGGGAGAAGCACCAGGCGGTCGAGGCTGTGTAACCCTTCGCCCAGACTTCTTTCAGGATGACATCATAAAACTTCTTCTCCCTGGAGTTATCGACGCGGTTGAACTTCCGTTCCAGGGCATCCTTCTTGTGCGGCGATGCCATCAGCGGGTAGAAGGTCGCCTGGTCGATGCCCAGCTCTTTGAAGGCCCTGACATCCGTCTCAAACTGTTCGATGGTCTGGCCGGGGAAATTGAAAACAAAGTCGATGTTCAGCGTCTCAAACCAGCCCTGCGCCAGTTTCAGCCGTTCTTTCACTTCTTCGCCTGTAAGAGAGGCCCGGCCTACCGTCTTCAGAATGCCGTCGTCAAAGCTCTGCACGCCGATGGAAAGCCGGTTGATGCCGGCCGCTTTAAGTTGGGCGACCGTCTCCGGGGTGATTTCGCGGGGGGTGGTCTCCAGCGATATTCGTTTGACGTCGAAGTTTGCTTTGAGATAGTCGATGAAGGACAGAAGCTCGTCCATCAGCACGGTCGGTGTGCCCCCGCCGAAATAGAAATCGGAGAAGCGGAAGCCCTTCCCGATGTAGAGGTCAAGCTCTTTCCGGAGACTCTGGAAATAGCGCCGGGCGGTGTCCTCTTTGAACAGGTAGCGATTAAAACAGCAGAACGGGCACAGCATGCGGCAGAACGGGATGTGGATGTAGAGGGAGATTTCGTCGCCCGCGCCACCCTTCCCCACCACCGCCGGCTCATCTATGCCCGGGCTGAGCTTGAGGAACTTCTTGCCTTCGCGGCGAGTGACAAAACTAACGACTTTTTCCAGCATATCAGTTTATTGAGTTTTTGGGTTCATTGAATTCCTATCAGGCCCAACTCCATAAACAGGGGAAGGAAAGGATGGGACGACTGGTATCATGCTTCTCACGCTTCGTTATAAGACTAACCAACCATCCCGACGAAAGTCGGGATCCAGATAGAAGTCGAGCGAGAACTGGATTCCGGCTTCCGCCGGAATGGAACGAGATACGTAACTGACGCTACTTAGGAAACCCTACACTCGTTATCTCTTCCGCTTCCACACCGTCCCTCTGGGGGTATCTTCCAGAATTATACCAGCCTCGTCAAGCTTGCCGCGCACTACATCAGACTGCTGGTATTTTTTGGCTTTCCGGAGCTCGTTACGCAGGTTGATTAGGTTCTCGATTAGCTTTTCCGCACCATCAGTTTCGGCAGGCGCACCAGCAAGGCTTAGCTCCTTGTAGAGTGCGGCCGTCAGCCGGGCAAACGTGCCAGCATCAAGCGGCTCAGCAAAGGCGACTTTGAAAGTCAGCCCCAGCACCCCACCCAGCTCCCGGAAGGTTCCCCTTGCCTCGCTGGTATCGGCCCCTTCGCTATCGAGCCGGTTGATTTCCCGGGCAAGGTCGAAGATGGCGGCGAGAGCCTGGGGCGAGTTGAAGTCATCGTCCATCGCCTCGAGGAAGCGATTACGAAAGGCTTCCGCGTCAATCTTCGCGCCCGCTTTTTTGCCGGCCTGGACATTGTTGGCCGTCTGGCGCAGTCTATCGGCGCCACGCTCCGCCGCCTCAAGCGACTCCTCCGTATAGGTCAGTGGACTGCGGTAGTGCGAGCTCAGGACGAAGACGCGGATAGCATCAGCGCTGAACCGTCCCAGGGCTTGCTTGATGGTCACCAGGTTGCCGAGCGACTTGCTCATCTTCTCTTCGCCAATCTGCACCAGCCCGTTATGGAGCCAGTATTTGACGAAGGGCTTCTTGCCGGTGAAGCTCTCCGACTGCGCCATCTCGTTTTCGTGGTGCGGGAAGATGAGGTCCTGCCCGCCGCCATGAATATCCAGCGTCTCGCCGAGGTACTTCATCGACATCGCGCTGCACTCGATATGCCACCCCGGCCGGCCCGGACCCCACGGGCTATCCCAGGACGGCTCGCCGGGCTTGGAGGCTTTCCACAGGACGAAGTCCATCTGGTGCTCTTTTTCCTCCCCCGGCTCGACACGCGCGCCCGACATCATCGAGTCGAGCGTGCGGT
>JBGOXU010000220.1:0-2590 GCA_041479305.1 Dehalococcoidia bacterium | reverse complement strand
GCCATCGTCGAGAAGAAAATGATTGACGTCATCCTGCAGGCCCGGGACAAAGGGCTCTATTCCCGGATAACCGATTGCGGTGGGGGTGGGTTGTCCTCGGCGGTGGGGGAGATGGGGTCGGAGACCGGCGTCCATGTCTGGCTTGACCGGGTGCCGCTAAAATACGCCGGACTCACCTGCTCCGAAATCTGGATTTCCGAGTCGCAGGAGAGAATGGTGCTCGCCGTCCCGCCGGACAAGGTCGACGCGCTCCTCTGCCTTTTTACCGGCGAGGATGTGGAAGCCACCGTCATCGGCGAGTTCAGTGACGACCACCGCCTGCGCCTCTACTATCAGGACAACCACGTTGGCGACCTCGAGATGGACTTTCTGCACCACGGCTACCCACAAATCAACCGCGAGGCTGTCTGGACCCGGCCTCACCACCCCGAGCCCGACTTCACCCCGCCCGCCGACCTCAGACGGTCGTTGCTTGAGATTCTCGGGGCGTGGAACGTGTGCAGTAAAGAGTGGGTCATCCGCCAGTACGACCACGAGGTGCAGGGCGCCAGCGTCCTTAAGCCGCTGGTCGGACAGGCAAACGACGGTCCCGGCGATGCGGCGATTGTCCGCCCGCTCCTTGATTCCGATATGGGTGTGATTGTCTCGAACGGCATCAATCCGAACTACAGCGATATCGACCCCTACTGGATGGCAGCTTCGGCAATTGACGAGGCTCTGCGGCAAATCATCGCCGTGGGCGGCAATCTCAACAAAGTCGCTTTGCTCGATAACTTCTGCTGGGGCCGCACCAGTCGGCCTGAGATGCTCGGGGCGCTGGTGAAGGCGGCACAGGCCTGCTACGATATGGCAATGGCTTACGGCACGCCGTTCGTCTCCGGCAAGGACAGCCTGAACAACGAGTTTGAATATGAAGGCAAGACCATCGCCATTCCCCACACCCTGCTTATCTCGGCGATGGGCGTGATGGATGACGTCAACAAGGCCGTCTCGATGGACTTCAAACAGCCCGGCGACCTCATCTACGTCGTCGGCGCGACCTACAACGAGATGGGCGGGTCGGAGTACCTGAAGGCGAAAGGCTTCGTTGGCAACACCGTCCCCAGGGTCAATCCGCAGAAGGCAAAGAAGCTGATGGAGAGCCTGAGCCGGGCGACTGCAAAAGGTCTCGTCTGCGCCTGCCACGATTGCAGTGAGGGCGGCATCGGGGTGGCCGTGGCCGAGATGGCCTTTGCCGGTGGGCTGGGGGCGAAAGTCGATTTGAAATCAGCGCCGCTGGGCGAGCCGGTTGATAGGGACGACTTCATCCTCTTCTCGGAATCGAACAGCCGCTTCATCGTCGAGGTCGCGCCGGAGAAGCAAGCCGAATTTGAGAAAGCTCTGGGGGGTAACTTCTTCGCGATGATTGGCCAAGTCAACAATACGGACAGGTTCGAAGTCACCGGCACCAAAGGCAAGAGAGTGGTCAGCGTGCCGGTTAGCGACTTGAAGGAAGCCTGGCAGAAGCCGCTAAGGTGGTAGTGTGAAGTCTCGTTGATTTCTTGAACAATTCCTCTCCCTCGACGGGAGAGGTTTAGGTGAGGGTGAATTCCCCCTTCCGCTATCTGACTCCCACCGATGGAAGGAGAAAAATAACGGCAACCTATTTATGAGAATGGATAGTAGATGGTTAAAGTAATCGTTTTGCGCGGACCGGGCACCAACTGCGATGTTGAGACTGCCTTTGCCTTCGAGCGGGCGGGCGCGACGTGCACCGAAGTCCACGTGAACCAGCTGATTCGTCGCGAGGTGAGGCTGGCCGACTACCAAGTTCTGGTGGTGCCGGGCGGCTTCACCTACGGCGATGACCTCGGCGCGGGTAAGGTGCTGGCGAACCAGCTCCGCCTCAAGCTCGGCGAGGACATTATACGCTTTGTCGAGTCGGGCGGACTCATCCTGGGCATCTGCAATGGCTTCCAGGTGCTGGCAAAAGCCGGCATTCTTCCCGAACCGTCCACCAGCGGCGAGCAGAAGTTTACTCTCGCCGGCAACGATTCGGGCCGGTTCGAGTGCCGCTGGATATACTTGAAAGTGAACGAAAAAAGCCCCTGCGTTTTCACCAAGGGTATCGACGCTATGTACCTGCCGGTCGCCTGCGGGGAGGGGAAAGTGGTCGCTGATGATAAAGTCCTGCCCAAGCTGAACGCTGTAGTTTACTATACTGATGAGCAGGGCAATAGGGGGGCAGGCTACCCACAGAATCCCTGCGGCTCGATGGATGACATCGCCGGCATCTGCGACTCTACCGGCCGCATCTTTGCCCTGATGCCCCACCCCGAGCGCCACATCCGTGGCACCCAGCATCCCCGCTGGCTCAGACAGGGCGCCAAGAAGTACGGCGATGGCTTCAAAATCTTCCAGAACGCGGTGGGATGGGTGAGAGGGAGATAAAGCGAAGGAGGAAGAATGGCAGAGTTTTTGAGAACGAATGGAATATCTGATTCTTTGGACCAGATTGTTGAAGGTGCTCAAAAGAGAATAGTCTTAATATCTCCCTATATTCAACTTCCGCAAGTGCTTTTTGACAGGCTAAAGGTGGCCAGCAGAAAGG
>JBGOXU010000219.1:0-2591 GCA_041479305.1 Dehalococcoidia bacterium | reverse complement strand
TAATATGATGCCGATGAAGAAATTGCCCGTCCTGAAGGAGACTGCCGGAGAAGAGCCGGAAGCCGAGCCGTATGAAATCGAGCTTGAGAAAGTGGAAGAGGTTGAGCTGAAAGAAGAAGAAGCGACCGTTTGAGCCCCGATATAATCGGGGGTCCGGCGCCTGGAAGGGGCACTGAAGCCCCCTCTTTTGTTTTGGCTTGGTTTTCCTATTTGTTGTAAGATAGAGGTGTGAAGCGAGTTGCCGTCCTCGGCTCGACAGGGTCAATTGGCCAGCAGACCCTCGATGTTGTCCGCGCCTTTCCCCAGCTTTTCCGGGTGGTGGGGCTGGCGGCGGGCAAGAATGCCGACCTTCTGGCCAGGCAGGTCGCCGAGTTCAAACCCGACTTCGTCTGTGCTGAGAAGCTATTCCCCAACTGCCAGCGGCTTTCGATGGAAGAAATCGCCCGCCACCCTGACGTCGATTTGGTGGTGATTGCTACCTCGGGGAAAGCAGGGCTTGACCCGGTGCTGACAGCCATTAGAGCCGGCAAGACCATCGCCCTGGCGAACAAAGAGTCGCTGGTGATGGCCGGCGAGATTGTCACCGCTGAGGCAAAGAGGACTGGCGCCCGGATTCTGCCCGTCGATAGCGAGCACAGCGCCATCTGGCAGTGCCTCGAGGGCGAGAAGCAAAGACCGGCCCGTATAATACTGACCGCTTCCGGCGGCCCCTTCCGCCGGTACTCGTCCGCCCAATTGAAAGAGGTCACTGTGGAGCAGGCGCTCAATCACCCCTCGTGGAAGATGGGGAAGAAGGTGACCATCGATTCCGCCACACTGATGAACAAAGGGCTGGAAGTTATCGAAGCCCACTGGCTGTTCGATATGCCTTATGAAAGCATCAGTATCCTCGTCCACCCGCAGTGTATCGTCCATTCGATGGTCGAGTTTGCCGATGGCTCAGTCAAAGCCCAGCTAAGCCCGCCTGATATGCGCCTGCCCATCCAGTATGCCCTCTCTTACCCGGAGCGGCTGGACAACCCGCGTCTGCCGAAGGTCGACTGGAGCAAATTCGGCAACCTGACCTTCGAGCCGCCGGATTACGAAGCCTTTCCCTGCCTGAAGCTGGGGATTGAGGTGGGGAAAAGGGGTGGTACGTATCCCGCCGTTCTTTGCGCCGCTGACGAGGTGGCGGTGGAGCTATTCCTCTCGAAGAAGATTGAGTTCACCGATATCCCGCGGCTGGTGCAAGGAGCGCTGGAAGAACATGAAGCCATAGACCGCCCCACTTTAGAGGAAATTTTGCTGGCTGACACCTGGGCGCGGGAAACGGTGCTCAAGCAGATTGAAGGAGTCTGGAAGTGACACTTACCATAATCGCTTTTCTGGCCGTCCTGCTGGTATTGATTCTTGCCCATGAAATCGGGCACTTTGTTACGGCGAAAATATCGAAGGTGAAAGTCGATGAGTTCAGCATCGGCTTCCCGCCGCGTATCTTCTCCATCAAGCGGGGCGAGACAAAGTATTCGCTCGGGGCGGCGCTGCTCGGCGGCTTCGTCAAGCTAGCCGGGGAGGAAGACCCGACCGTCCGCGGCGGCCTGTCGAGCAAGGGCTACGGCACACGTATCCTTGTCCTCAGCTCGGGGACAATTATGAACCTGCTCCTGCCCATTGTGCTCTTTACGGTGGCGTTTATGGTGCCGCACGATGTCGTCACCGGGCAGGTGGTGGTCTCCGAGGTGGCGCCCGATTCGCCGGCAAGCCGAGTCAGCATTGCTTCGGGAGATACCATTCTCGAAGTGAACGGCAAACCGGTGGGCAACGTTGGCGATTTGCACCGCTTCGTCCAGCTCAATCTGGGCCAGCCCACGACGGTGCTGGTGAAGCAGGGCGAGACAGTCAAGGAGCTCCAGATTGTCCCGCGCTGGCAGCCGCCCCAGGGGCAGGGCGCTATAGGTGTAATGGTCAGGCTGACATCGCCCAAGCCGAGCCGGGAAAGCTATCCCATCTGGAAGGCAGTTCCCCTGGGCTTCAGTGAGTGCATCGATACTTTTGTCCTGTTCAAGAACGGTATCATCGGTATGTTCATCGGCACCGAGCCGGCGGTGCTGACGGGTCCGGTGGGCATCGCCCAGATTACCGGCGAGGTGGCTAAGGCCGGCCTCAGCCCCTTGCTCGAGTTTGCCGCTTTTATGAGTATTAACCTGGGCATCATCAATATCTTGCCTTTGCCCGCTCTCGATGGCGGGCGGATTGCCTTCGTCCTGCTGGAGTGGGTGCGCCGCGGCAAGAAAATCTCGCCGAAGACGGAGGGACTGGTGCATCTCATCGGCTTTGCCATGCTCATCGCGCTGGCGCTGGCGGTCACTTATCAGGACATTATCCGCATCATCGCCGGCGAGAGCCTGCTGCCGTAGTGGTATAATGACGCAGAAACGGAAATTCGAATGGTGTGTCTCAGAGAGACATCATCCGCTTGAGTGCAAGAAGCGGGGTTCACCCAGAAGGGTCCAGTTCTGGTGACATCACTGGAACCACCCTGAAGGGCGTTAAGAGAGGAAATCCTCAGAACGGGCGACTAAGAGAGGCATTGCACGTTTGAGTACAAGAAG
>JBGOXU010000218.1:0-2649 GCA_041479305.1 Dehalococcoidia bacterium | reverse complement strand
GCTGTCCGCATTGACGATTTCCCCGCCGAATGTCTGGGCAAGACGGAGTGCTAGCCGGCTCTTGCCAATCGCGGTCGGCCCGACGATAGCCACCCGGCGGTTCATGCTTTAATCTGGGCAGTCTGGGTGACGATGCCGGTGAACTCGGCGGCTTTGAGGCTGGCCCCACCCACTAGCCCGCCGTCGATATCGACAAATCTCAGGAACTCGGCGATATTGGATGCGGTAACACTACCGCCGTAGAGAATGCGGGTCCCCTGGGCGACCTTATCGCCGTACAAGTTGGCCAAGTTACGGCGAATGAAGGCGATGGTCTTATTTGCCTGTTCGCCGGTGGCGGCTTTGCCCGTGCCGATTGCCCAAACCGGCTCGTAGGCGATGACTAGCCCATTCAGAGACGGTATTCCTTCAAGCGCCGATTTCAATTGCTCCGAGACGACTTCCTCGGTCTTACCGGCTTCGTTCTGCTCCAGCCTCTCGCCGACGCAGAAGATTGGTCTCAGGTTGACCTTCAGCGCCGACTTGATTTTCTTGTTAATTAGCTCGCCACCTTCGGCGAAATACTGCCGCCGCTCGGAGTGACCGATGATGACATACTCGCACAGGTCAGCCAGCATCAGCGGCGAAATCTCGCCGGTGTAGGCGCCCTTTTCGGCAAAATAGACGTTCTGCGCCCCCAGCTTAATTGAGGTGCCTTTTATCAGCTCTTTCGCGGCGGCGAGGGAGACAAAGGGCGGACAGAGCACCTTTTCGACGCTACGGACTTTGTCCAGCTTATCACGCATCGCCTTGACCAGCTCGACGGCCTCGCCGACCGTGGTGTTCATTTTCCAGTTACCGGCAATCATTGGTATTCTCATGTTTTGGCCTTCCTAGGTTCTGTCTGGTTCCGGTTGCACCTGACGGGTTATGTCATTGCGAGGAGCGCAGCGACGAAGCAATCCCAGCAAATCAACACTGGCCGCTTCGCGGAGCGTGCCCTGAGCATGAGACTCTTCGCTTCGCTCAGAGTGACAGTGGGGAGGACTCGTTATGACAGCTGAGACAACCAAGGTCTAGGCTCCGTACTTGTTGAGTTTCTGGGCGTTCGCCATCGCCAGGACCATCAGGCTCGTCGCCGGCAGGTGGCTCAGCGACGTGCTAGCGCAGGATGATTCGCTGAACTTGGTGATGTCGTCGGGGCGGCACCATCGGGAATAGAGCAGGAAGGGCACCGGGTGCCAGGTGTGACCCTTGAAGGTAGCCGGGGTGGAGTGGTCGCCCGCCACAACAATGACGTCAGGGTTCAGCGCTGTCACCTCGGGAACAAGTCGGTCAACATTCTCAATGACCTTGACCTTGGCCTCGAAGTTGCCGTCCTCGCCCCCGGTGTCCGTCCCCTTGATGTGAACGAAAAAGAAGTCGTAGCTGGCGTAGTTCTGCTTCAGCGTCTGGATTTCGTCTTCAATTGTCTTGCCCGTCTTCAGGACGTCCATCCCCACCAGTTTGGCCAGCCCGCGATACATCGGGTAGCTGGCGATGGCGGCTGGCTTGAGCTTAAAGACTTCGCTCATCGTGAGGATGTCCGGGTGTTTGGAGAAGCCACGCAGGAGCACCATGTTGGCGGGGTGGTGCTTTGCCAGCATCCCCTTCGCCCGCCCGAGAAACTCGTTGGCCACCTTCGCCAGCTTCTCCGCCGCCGGGCTGTGGGCAATAATCGTGAGCGGGGGGACGCCGGTCTTCTGCGGGTCGGAATCGCTGACGTCCGGCGCCAGGCCTTCTCCCCTCATCACCACCACCAGGCGGTGTTCCCGCACCGGCCGGACGAAGACCTTGACCCCGTTTATGGTCTGGCCGTCGAGGAGTTTGCACAGCTCGACGCATTTCTCATCGCTGAGGCGACCGGCACGGCGGTCGGTGACCCGTCCGGCTTCATCGATGGTGGAGAAATTGCCCCGCGCCGCCACGTCCCCTCGCCGGACATCAAAATCAATACCCACCGCTTCCAGAATGCCCCGGCCGATGGTGTACTTGACCGGGTCGTAGCCGAAGAGCGACAGGTGTCCCGGAGCGCTGCCCGGCGTGATTCCGGGTGCCACGGGTTCCGTCAGCCCGCAAATGCCCGTGGCGGCCAGACGGTCGAGGTTGGGCGTTCGGGCGGTCTCCAGCTCCGTTTTGCCGGTCTGGGGATGAGGCAGTCCGCCCAGCCCGTCCATTACCAGAAGGATAATCTTCGACGGCGATGGCTGGGCAATCTCTTGGATTATGTCAAGTGTGATTTCAGACACAGGCGTATCCCTCTATTTCTTCTTGTCCGGTATGGCCTCGACCCCCGGGAGCGTGCCCGCGCTCAGGAATTCGAGCGAAGCGCCGCCGCCGGTCGAAACAAAGGTCATCTTATCCGTCAGCTTCAGTTCGCGGACAACCTCCGTCGTGGAGCCGCCGCCGATGATGGTCGCCGCTTTAAGGCCGGCAACGACCCTGGCAATCTCGTGGGTGCCCCTGGCAAACTGGGGTATCTCGTAGACACCGACTGGCCCGTTCCAGAACACGGTCCTTGCCCGTCTCAGCTCCTCGCTAAAGTTCTTTATGGTCTGGGGTCCAATGTCCACAATCTGCCTGTCTTTGGGAATGCTGGCGGCCGGCACGACCTGTGGCGCCGACCCGGCG
>JBGOXU010000217.1:0-2652 GCA_041479305.1 Dehalococcoidia bacterium | reverse complement strand
GGCGCTCGGTGAAGGTGGCGTAGTGCTGTTCGGCGAGGACGGTAGTCGGCACCAGCACGGCGACCTGCCGGCCGTCCATCACCGCCTTGAACGCGGCGCGGATTGCCACCTCGGTCTTGCCGTAGCCGACATCCCCGCAGACGAGGCGGTCCATCGGCCTGGACTTCTCCAGGTCGGACTTCACTTCCTTCACCGCGACTAGCTGGTCGGCCGTTTCGACGTAAGGGAAAGATGCCTCAAGCTCCTGCTGCCATAGCGTGTCCGGCGAGAAAGCATGACCCGGCACCACCTCACGCGTGGCATAAAGCGCGAGCAGTTCCTGGGCCAGCTCCTCCGCCGCCTCCTTCGCCTTCTGCTTGGTGCGACTCCACTCCTGCGTGCCGAGTCGACTCAGCACCGGCGGCCTGTCCCCCGCCCCGATATACCGGCTCACCCGGTCAATCTGGTCGGTGGGGACGTACAGCTTGTCCCCCGCCGCATACTGCAGGACAAGGTATTCCTTCTGCTTGCCGGTGGTGGTGAGCGTGGTGATGCCGGCGAACTTGCCCACGCCGTGCTCGATGTGGACAACGTAGTCGCCCGGAGTTATGTCAAATAACAGCTTGTGGTGCGGAACGGGGCGTTTCTTGACTAACCGACGCTGTTTGATGAAGCCGAAAATCTCAGCATCGGTGAAGAGGTAAGTGTCGCCATCCAGCACCCACCCCTCCCCCAGCAACCCCTGGACGAGGGTCAACGTACCCAGTGGGGGCACCTGCCTGACATCAATGAGTGGGACGGCGATAATGTCCTGCTCCGCCAGAAGCTCGGACAGACGGCTTGCCTGGTGGCTGACCAGGACCAGCCTTTTCTTCTCCTCGAGAAGTTGTTTCGTCTTTTTCAGGAACTGGGGCAACTGCCCGCCGTATGACGGAGCCACGGTGAAGCTCAGCTTATTCGACTTGTCATCACCCCAGGAAGTCAGCGCCAGCCGGGTCTTACCGTCAATCAGCGGCGCAAGCTCATTCCATCCGAAATAGGATTGGGGGAAGTTGCGGGGCAACTCGCCGCGCTCCAGCTTCACCGAGCGCAACTCAACGGCCTCAGCGTCAAATTCCTCCACCGACTGCTCGATGTCCCGCGGTTCATCCAATACAAGGAGCGCATTCCGGGGCAGGTAGCTCAGGAGAGTATCATCGTTGAACAGCGCCGAGTAGAACTGGAGATTGGGCGGCCGTTGGCGCTCCAGAATCATCTCGATTTCCTGCCGGAACTGCTGTCGCATCTCATCGTTCGTACCGGAAAGGTCAACGCCGTTGAAGAGTCTCTCCAACTCGTCGCGCGCCATTGTAAGGGGCCTGAGCAGCTCCGTCGCTGGACTGATGGCGATTGACTCGATGGTTTTGGTCGAGCGCTGGCTGAGCGGGTCGAAATGGCGCAGGCTTTCAATGCTGTTGCCAAAAAATTCCAGTCGGGCGGGGAAATCGGAGGTGGGGGGATAGATGTCCACGATGCCGCCGCGTCGGCTCATCGTCCCGGGAATCTCAACAATGCTCTCCCGCCGGTAGCCCATCCGCTCCCACCGGCCAAGCAGGTCCATCGGCTCGACTTCCATCCCCTGCCTGACGGTGTGACAGGCCGGAGCGAAATCAGGGTAACCCGGCAATTTTCCCATCAGCGCCGGCGCGGATGTTACCACCAGTGGCGCGCTCGACCCGCCCGGACCGCAGTTGACCAACGCCGAAAGCACCTGAACTCTCTCCAGCTCGGTCGCCACATCGGAGGTGATGCGCTCGTAGGGGAGAACGTCCGGCTCGGGGAAAAACTTAACCTGCCCATTCGATTTGCTCAGGGCAAGCCCGTTCGTCCAGATGGCGACTTGCTCATAGAGCCTTTTGGCATTCTCCGGCTGTGCCGTAACCACCAGCATCGGCTGGCGCCACTCCCGGAACAGAGCGGCGATAAGGTAAGGCTTCGCCGCATCCAGGACCCATTCGCTTTGCTCAGGGCAGGCCTGTTCGCTTTGCTCAGGGCAGGCGGAGACCGGCGTCTCATCCTTGCCGGTAACCAATCGCCGAAAGGCGGGCATCTCTTCAATTAGCTTCAGTAGCTCGGTTAAATCCATTTTGTCACAAACGCCTTTAGGGCTCGACCCCAGAATATGGGGATGCGAACCCTGAGTTAATTGTATCAGGTGGGAGCGCTGTGGGCAAACCGTCCGATGAGCTGTCAGCAATCAGACCCCACTCCTTATCCCAAAGCTGAGTGCTGAACACTGAGTGCTGACTGCCAATACAACCCTTTCTTGTCCAATTCGCCACTGCTTGCTATAATGTAGGAAAAGTTGAAGCTGACATAAATGGTCAAAGATAATCAGACCCCGGAATACAAACGCATTGTCGTCAAGCTCGGCACCAAACTGGTCACCGGCGGCGGCTCCCAGCTCAACCAGGAAATAATGTCGCGCCTGGTGGCACAGGTGGCGCAACTGCGGAAGCAGGGCCGCGAGATTCTCATCGTCTCTTCGGGGGCGATGGCTTACGGCCGCCACAAGCTCGGGCTGACCCAGAAAATCAAGGGCATTCCCTACAAGCAGGTGCTGTGCTCGGTGGGGCAGAGTCGATTAATGTACGCCTACGAGCAGTTGTTCGGCGAGCACAATATCACCGTAGC
>JBGOXU010000216.1:0-2669 GCA_041479305.1 Dehalococcoidia bacterium | reverse complement strand
TGAAGCGGGAAGTGGCGGCAATCACTAACGGCAACCAACCCGGAGACGCCGGCGCGCTCAAAGATGAGATAAGCCGATTGCAGGTTAAAACCTCTACGTCTGAGAATGGCGTCGCTCAAATTCTGCAAAAGCAACTGGGCAGCGCCATATCGGGGCTTGGCATCCACAATCCCTTCGAGCGTCTCACCAGGCTCAAGTTCGGCTTTCCGCCCCTCGATTTCAGGCTGGAGGGGCCGCCCCACCTCCTCGTCATCTCGCCCCGCGACCGCATCGAGAGCCTCCGGGAGGTCACCCTGCGCCAGAACCTGACTAGCGAAGAAATGGCGGGTATCGAGGCTGAAGCCGATAAGCTGGGGGTCTCGTCGCTGGTGCTGGAGTTAGGGGGTTTCAGCGGCACCTATCCCACCTTCGTCACCAATGAAGCGGGCCTGCGCTTCACCCTGGACGCGGCGGCCGAGGAGTGGCTCCATCAGTACCTCGCTTTCAAGCCTCTGGGAATCATGTACCTCCTCGATTTGACCGGCCTGCGGCGGAACTATGAAATCGCCACGATGAACGAGACCGTCGCCAGTATGGTGGCAAAGGAAATCGGGTCGAATGTTCTGGTGAAGTACTATCCTGACAACATAGAAGAAGACCGGAAGCCGGACAAGCCGGGCTTCGATTTCAATAAGGAAATGAGAGAAATCAGGAAAGTGGTGGACAGCTTGCTGGCCGAAGGCAAAGTCGAGGCCGCGGAGAAGTTTATGGCGGAGAAACGTCAGTACCTGGCGGCGAACGGACACTACCTCCGCAAGCTAAACCAGGCTTACTTCGCATTCTATGGGACGTATGCCGACCAGCCCGATTCCATCAGCCCTATTGGCGCCGAGATGAGACAACTGAGGGCGAAGAGTGCCTCCCTCAAAGAATTCCTGGAGACAGCGGCAACGTTGAAGAGCCGCCAAGACCTGTTGGAGAGCCTGAAGTAGTATGTCGGAAATCATCGAAGGTAGAAATCCGGTGCTGGAGGCGCTCAAGTCCGGGCGGCCGTTGAACAAAGTCCTTCTCGCCAGCAACATCGAGCGGCACGGGGTGGTGGGGCAGATTTTGCACCTGGCGCGGGAGCAGGGCATACCGGTGGAATACGCGGCGCGGCCGGCGCTCGACCGCCTGAGCACGACGGCGGCTCATCAGGGCGTCATCGCCTTCGCCTCAGTGAAGGAATACTTTGAACTCGAAGAACTGCTGACCGTCTCAAAGCAGAAGGATGAGCCGCCTCTCTACATCATTTTAGACGGCATTGAAGACCCGCAGAACCTGGGCACGATTATCCGCACGGCTGAAGCCACTGGCGCCCACGGCGTTGTCATCCGGGAGCGGCGGGCAGTGGGGTTGACGAGCGCAGTTGCCCGGGCATCGGCAGGCGCGCTGGAATACGTGCCTGTGGCGCGGGTCAACAACATCGCTCAGGCGATTGAGACCCTGAAGAAGAACAACGTCTGGGTCGTGGGCATCGACCCTTCGGGCAAGACGGAGTACGACCAGGTGGACTATCATCCACCGACCGCCATTGTCATTGGCGGGGAGGGGCAGGGAATCTCCGACCTGGTCAAGAAACGGTGCGATATCCTGGCGTCAATCCCGATGCGGGGCAAAATCACGTCGTTGAACGCGGCGGTGGCGGCGGCCCTGGCTATGTACGCGGCTTTTCGGCAGCGGATGGGGAGTCCAGGTTCTCAACCCCGAACTGAGCGCAAACAATAGCTAACTCCCCATCAATCTTCTCAAAGTAGATTCTGACGCGCTTGCCTTCATGGAAGATGGGCTGGTCTTCCACCCACTGGCTGATTTCGCCAACTGTTCCGCCCGGCGTCACAATCTTGAGCTTCTTCTGCGGGAAGGGCGCGCCCTTGATGTACTTTTCAATCGAGAGGTCGGTGTAGGTGAGAATCTGGCTCTTGTCCTGGTTCCACATGGCTTCAACTTTTTCGACACTGCCCTCAATGATGTAGTCGGACACCCTGGCAATGTAGGCTCTGTCGCCGCACTCGGCAATGAGAGCGCCAGCGCCGCCGGACTGCCGGACGATAACCTCAGCCTGAGGTGGCGCTGTTGGGGGTGTCGTCTGAGGCGTACAGGCTACCAGAATTGGTAGGAGAAGAATCGCCATCGCCAGGAACAGCCTCTTCATCGATTACTTCCCGTACTTCATTTTGGCGTAGAACATCGCTACGGCGAAAAGAAGGGTAATCGAGTTCCACAGAATCAGCGGCGGCAGGCTCAGGGCGATGCCGTAGGCCAGCCAGCACGCTACCCCCAGCACGAGGAAGGAAGTAAAGGGCAGGCTTATCTCGCGGGCGCTTCTCAGCTTGAAGAGCCGCCAGACCTGCGGCACCAGGGAACCCGTGGTCAAAGCCCCACCGATGAATCCCAGAAGCTCCTGCCAGCTCATTCGGTGCTCCTTCTTCACAACATAGTGAACGCAAACCGGAGCAGCGGGGTTAGGTTTTGAGACAAAAACAGACACCTGGACTGGGCGAGTCCAAGAAAAGCCCGTATCTCACTTGACGGGCATTCAGTCCCGGCTTGCAAAGAGGTCTATTTGTTTATCTCAAGCGCTAGAGGCTACTTTTTCCCCGAGAGCTTCTTCTCAACGCCGGTGGCGGCATCCATGAGTGTCGCGTTCA
>JBGOXU010000215.1:0-2694 GCA_041479305.1 Dehalococcoidia bacterium | reverse complement strand
TTTATTTAGAAGAGGTAAATATGTTCCGTCCAGTCAGTGAAAAATTCAACCTGCCGCAGATTGAAGAGAAAATCCTGAAGTGGTGGCAGGAAAACAAGACCTTCGAGCAGAGCGTGGAAAGGCGCAAAGGGCGGCCGCGCTTTACTTTCTATGAAGGACCCCCCACCGCCAACGGCAAACCGGGCATTCACCACGTCCTATCGCGTATCTTCAAGGACATCATCCCCCGCTACAAGGCGATGAAGGGCTACTACACCCCCCGCATCGGCGGGTGGGACACGCACGGCCTGCCCGTCGAGCTGGAGATTGAAAAACTACTTGGCTTCACCAGCAAACAGCAAATCGAAGACTACGGCGTCGAACGCTTTAACGCCAGGTGCCGCGAGAGCGTCTTCGCCTATCTCAAGGAATGGGACGCCCTGACCGAGCGCATCGGCTTCTGGGTCGACCTGCCGAATGCCTACGTCACGATGCGAAGTCCGTACATCGAGACGGTGTGGTGGGCAATCAAGCAGATGTGGGACAAGGGGCTGATTTACCAGGGCTATAAGACGGCGGCCCACTGTCCCCGCTGCGGCACCTCGCTTAGCTCCCATGAGGTCGCCCTCGGCTACGAGGACAACGTCGAAGACCCGTCCGTTTACATCAAGTTCAAAGTCGCCAAAGCGCTCTATGCCAAGCGCGGCTTCCTGACTAAAGTCCGCAAGCTATATGGCGATAGAGCCGCGGACTTCGCCAAACGCCTGCTCGATTTGACGGGCGAAAAACCGGTCTACCTCCTCGCCTGGACAACCACCCCCTGGACTCTACCAGGCAACACAGCATTGGCGGTAGCTGAGGACGCGGAGTACTCGATTGTGGAGTACGAAGACGGCTACCTCATTATGGCGACGGCGCGGCTGGGGGCAGTCGGTCTGGGCAAGGCTAATGTCCTTGCCACGGTCAAGGGCGCTGACCTGGTCGACCTGCGCTACGAGCCGCTCTACAACCCCAACGACTACGGCGTCAAGGTCGTGATTATGGATGGCGATAAGGCCGGTGAGCCAACCTCCAACGCCAAATGGCGGCAGACGGGCAACTTTAACTACCCCGTCATCGCCACGGACTTCGTCTCGCTGGAAGACGGCACGGGCATCGTCCACGTGGCGCCGGCCTTCGGCGAGGTGGACTTCGAGGCGGGCAAGCGGCTCGGACTCGATTTCGTCCAGCCGGTCGACCTGCAGGGCAAAGTAACCGGCAAGTACTCCTTCGCCGGCAAGTTCGTCAAAAACGCCGACCCGCTGGTCATCACCGACCTGAAGAAGAAGGGCTTGCTCTACAAGGCGGAGACCATCCGTCACACCTATCCGTTCTGCTGGCGGTGCGCCACTCCCCTGCTCTACTACGTCAAGAAAAGCTGGTACATCAAGACCACGGCCGTCAAAGACCGCCTCATCGCCGGGAACGACCAGATTAACTGGTACCCGGAGCATATCAAGCACGGTCGGTTCGGCGACTGGCTGGAAAACAACGTCGACTGGGCATTCTCCCGCGAGCGGTACTGGGGCACGCCCATCCCCATCTGGTCCTGCGAATCGTGCGGCACTTTCGAGTGCATCGGCGGCGTCGACGAGCTTGCTGCCAAACCGGACATCGAGCCGGCGGTAGTCAAGGAAGGCGTGGGCAAGCTCGACCTGCACCGCCCGTTTGTCGATAGCATCACCTATACCTGCGCCAAATGCGGCGGCAAGATGAAACGCCTGCCGGAGGTCATCGATTGCTGGTTTGACTCCGGCGCGATGCCCATCGCCCAGAACCACTACCCCTTTGAGAACGCCACAATGTTCGAGAATGGGCGCTTCCCCGCCGACTACATCTCGGAAGCGGTCGACCAGACCCGCGGCTGGTTCTACAGCCTGCACGCCATCTCCACCCTGCTCTTCGACCGGCCCTGCTACCGGAACTGCATCTGCCTGGGGCTTATTCTGGATGCCAAGGGCGAGAAGATGAGCAAGGCAAAGGGCAATGTGGTTGACCCGTGGAAGATTATCAACAAGCACGGCGCTGATGCCCTGCGCTGGTACTTCTTTACCGCCTCGGCGCCGGGGAATGTGCGCCGATTCGACGAGGAGCAGATTACCGAGGCCACGCGCCGCTTCCTGCTGACCCTGTGGAATGTCTACTCCTTCTTCGTCAACTACGCCAATATCGATAAGTTCGTCCCGGGCAAAGAGAAAGTGTCCGAGTACGCCGAGCTTGACCGCTGGGTCCTCGCCGAGCTGAACCAGCTGGTCGCTGGCGTGGATAGCGACCTCGAGCACTACGCCCCGACCGACGCCGGCCGGAAGATTGAAGGCTTCGTCGACGACCTGTCCAACTGGTACGTCCGCCGGAGCCGCCGCCGCTTCTGGAAGAGCGAAAACGACGTCGACAAGCTCTCCGCCTATACCACCCTCTACCAGTGCCTGGTGACGCTGTCCAAGCTCATCGCGCCGTTTATGCCCTTCCTGGCGGAGGAGCTTTACCAGAGCCTCATCGGGCCGGTTTCCCCGGATGAGCCGGCGAGCGTCCACCTGAGCGACTTCCCGGTCGCCGACCCGGCCCTCATTGACAAGAAGCTAATGGAAGATGTCAGACTGGCGATGCGTGTCTCCAGCATGGGCCGCGCGGCGCGCAGTCAGGCGGGCATCAAGGTGCGCCAGCCTCTAATCAAAC
>JBGOXU010000214.1:0-2698 GCA_041479305.1 Dehalococcoidia bacterium | reverse complement strand
GCCAATGCCAAGCGCACTCTGCTGGAGGCCTGGGCGAGACTGTAACATCGAGCGTCTTCAATCGTCATTGTTATGAAAGTAGGAGGTTGCCGTCTCCTCTCCCCTTGTATGGTTAATCAGATGGAATCGGGATGTGGCAATCTCTGCTCACTGTCATTCTGAAGGAGCGAAGCGACTGAAGAAGCCGTTCTGCATTGGGAAGGGATACGGACTCTTCGCTTCGTTCAGAGTGACAAAGGAGCAAGACTCGCCATGACACTAAGAATTACTAAACGGAGTGAGGGTATGAAAGTCGTAATTGCGCCCCAGGGCTTTAAGGGCAACCTGACCGCCCTCGAGGTGGGGCAGGCCGTCGAGAAGGGCATCCGCAAGGTCGTCCCTGATGTTCAGACCGTCGTCAAGCCGATGGCTGACGGTGGGGAGGGTACGGTGCAAGCCCTTGTCGATGCCCTGGGCGGCAAAATGATGGCCACCGAGGTCACCGACCCCCTCGGCGGCAGGGTGGTGGCAAAATGGGGTCTGCTCAAGGACAAGACGGCGGTCATCGAGATGGCGGCCGCCTCGGGACTGCCCCTGGTGCCCAGGGAGAAGCGCAACCCCCTCCACACCACCACCTACGGCACCGGCGAGCTGATTAAGGCGGCGCTCGACCAGGGCGCCCGGAAGCTCATCATCGGCATCGGCGGCTCCGCGACCAATGACGGTGGCGCCGGGATGCTGCAAGCGCTGGGCGCCAGGTTGCTCGATGCTAAAGGGAAAAACCTGCCCTTCGGCGGCGCGGCCCTGTCTAGGCTGGAGCACATCGACCTGTGCGATATGGACCCCCGGCTGAAGGACTTTGAAGTCGTCCTCGCCTGCGATGTCAACAACCCGCTCTGCGGTCCCTGCGGCGCTTCGGCGGTCTACGGTCCGCAGAAGGGCGCCACGCCGGAACTGGTCAAACAGCTTGATGCGGCTCTTGTTCACTACGCTGATGTCGTCCACCGGCACCTCGCGGTCGACCTGAGTGAAGTGCCCGGCGCCGGCGCGGCGGGAGGGCTGGGGCTGGGCCTGATGGTTTTCCTCAAGGCGCAGATGATTCCGGGCATCGACGTGGTGATTGAAGCGACCAGGCTGGTCGATGTCCTGAAAGGCGCCGACCTCGTTTTCACCGGCGAAGGCAGAATCGATTTCCAGTCGGTCTGCGGCAAGGTGCCCACGGGCGTGGCTCTGAGCGCCAAGAAGTTCGGCATCCCGGTCATCGCCCTGGTCGGCGAAATGGGCAAGGACTACCAGCTTGTCTTCGAGCAGGGTATTGACGCTGTCCTGACCATTGCCCCTGGACCCATCACACTGGAAGAATCGATGAAAGAGGCGGAGAAGCTGGTCATCAATGCCGCGGAGAACGCGATGCGACTCTTCATGTGCGGCGTGAGAAGCAAGAAATAAGACCCGGCGGGCTTGAGCAAGAAGGGCAAGTAAATGGCAAAGAAAATCGGCTTTATCGGTCTGGGCACGATGGGCAAGCCGATGGCGAAGAACCTTCTTAAGGCGGGCTTCGCCGTTACCGGCTACGATATCAACAAGGATGCGGTCAAAGACGTCGAGAAGGCAGGCGGCCGGGGCGCCGTCTCGCCCAAAGAGGTCGCGGCACAATCGGACGTCATCATCACCATGCTCCCCGATTCCCCGGACGTCGAGAATGTCTATGGAGCCCGAAGGGCAGAGTTCCACGGGCTTTGCCCGTGGGCATCTACTGCAGAGGAATTCGCCCAATTTGCATAGCCACATTTTTTCGGGTAAAATGAACTAGACCTCAGCGTATGAATAGCCTTAAAGAAATAATAAACCTTCCCGTCTTGGTCCTGAACCAGAGCTTCGAACCGCTCACCATCTGCCGTGCCCGCCGTGCCGTTGTTTTAGTGCATTGCGGCAAGGCGGAAATGGTGGAAGATGGACTTGGCTTTGTTCGTACGTCCCGGGAGAAGTTCGCCATCCCCTCAGTAATCCGACTTGGGTACCTGATAAGGCGCCCATTCCGGGAACGTAAGCTCACGCGATATGAGATTTTCAGTCGCGACCACTACGCCTGCCAGTACTGCGGCAAAGAGACTAAACAGCTTACCCTCGACCACGTCATGCCGAGGTTCCGCGGCGGCAAGCACACCTGGGAAAATGTCGTCAGCGCGTGCGTGCCGTGCAATCGGAAGAAAGCGGGCAGAACCCCGTCAGAAGCCGGAATGAAGCTGGTCCACATCCCCGCCCGCCCCGCCAGCCGCCTGCCATTTACCATCCCTTATCATTACCGGAACAGCCGGATGGAGTGGCAGAAGTACCTGCCGCAGTAGCCCAAACCTAGTGATAAGTCCGCAGAACAGCCGAGATTCTTCGCTTCGCTCAGAATGACACTTTGCTCTCTGTCACCCTCAGAGTTTGTGAAGAAATAGGTTTTTCAGACCTGCCGAATAAGTCAGCGAGACACGAAGCGGTTTTCCCCTTCCCTTGATGGGAGAGGCGAGGTGAGGGTGAGATTCTGGCCCAGTCCAATGCTAGCAAAGACCCCCCTCACCTTTATCCTCTCCCACGGTGGGGAGAGGAAAGATGTTGGAAAGTATTTGTGACTATTTTCCAGCTGTTCTCCCACCAATTTGTGATTATTCCCAGTAAATTCACGGACTCCAAGCGAAGCGAATCCGCTTGAGGTGGACAGCCTGCGGCG
>JBGOXU010000213.1:0-2736 GCA_041479305.1 Dehalococcoidia bacterium | reverse complement strand
TATGGAGAAGCGGTTGCTTTCCGAGACGCTGACGCCAAGCCTTCTCCGCGACGCCAAGCGTATGGGCTTCGCCGATGTCCAGATTGGCACGCTCGCCGACCGCCTTCCCGAGCAGGTGCGCGACCTGCGTAACCAGTGGCACATCCGCCCCGCCTACAAGATGGTGGACACCTGCGCCGCCGAGTTCGATGCCGCCACCCCCTACTTCTACTCCACCTATGAAGAGGAAAACGAAGCCCTGCCCATCAAAGAGAACAAGGCGCTGGTCATCGGCTCAGGACCTATCCGCATCGGGCAGGGCATTGAGTTCGACTACTGCAGTGTGCACGCGGCGCGGTCGCTCCAGCAGGCGGGCTACAAAGCCATTATGGCTAACTCCAACCCGGAGACCGTCTCGACCGATTTTGACACCAGCGACCGACTTTACTTCGAGCCGCTGGATGAAGAGAGTGTGCGCGATATCCTGGACAACGAGCGCACCGATAATGGCACCGCGCCCTCGATTTGCCAGTTCGGCGGGCAGACAGCCATCAACCTGGCGATGCCCCTCCACCGTAGTGGCAACCCCATCATCGGGTCGAGCGCCGAGACCATCGACCTTGCTGAAGACCGCAAGCGATTTGAAAAGTTCCTGGGCGAGATGGGCATTCCCCAGCCCCCCGGCGCCGGCGTGACATCGGTCGACGAGGCGCTCACTGTCGCCCAGCTCATCGGCTATCCCGTCCTCGTCCGCCCCAGCTACGTCCTCGGCGGCCGGGCGATGGAGATAGTCTACAACGCCAGCGAGCTCGTCCGCCATATGAAGTTCGCCCTGGACGTGGACACGGGCCACCCGGTGCTCATTGACAAGTACATTATGGGCAAAGAGGTCGAGCTTGACGCCATCAGTGACGGCGAGACGGTGGTTATTCCGGGCATTATGGAGCACATCGAGCGGGCGGGCGTCCACAGCGGCGATGCCATGGCCGTCTATCCCGCGCCGGGCCTCACCGAACCGGAGATTGCCACGCTGGTCGATTACGCGGTGAGAATCGGCATGGCCATCAAAATCAAGGGCTTGATGAACGTGCAGTTCATCGTGATGCGGGACGGCGGCAGCCAGTCCTCGACTGTCTATCTGCTGGAAGTTAACGCCCGCGCCAGCCGCACCATCCCCTTCATCTCCAAGGTCACCGGCGTGCCGATGGTCAAGCTCGCCACGAGGGTGATACTCGGCACCAGCTTAAAGGAGCAGGGCTACTCGAGCGGACTGATACCCGCCCGCAAGCTCGTTGCCATCAAGGCGCCCGTCTTCTCGATGCAGAAGCTGGTCGGCGTGGACACCTACCTCGGCCCGGAGATGAAGTCGACCGGCGAGGTGATGGGCATCGACCACAATTTCGACGCGGCGCTGGTCAAGGCACTGATAGCCGCCGGTTTGATGCTGCCGCCGCAGGGAGCGCTCCTCCTCAGCATCGCCGACCGGGACAAGGCCGAAGCATTACCCATCATTAAAAAAATCTCCTCACTGGGTTATAAGCTCTTCGCCACGGAAGGCACTGCGGCGATGATGGAAGCCGCCGGCCTGCCCGTCACGAGAATCAGCAAGAAAATCAGCCAGGGCGGTCATCCCAACGTCATCGATATCATCAACGACGGCACGGTGAACGGCGTGGTCAACACTCTCACCGGCGGGCAAATCCCCCTGCGCGATGGCTTCCACATCCGCCGCGCCGCCGTCGAGAGGCGCATCCCCTGCTTCACCTCGCTGGACACCTTCCGCGCCGCCGTGCACGTCCTGGCCAACGGCACCCAGTCGTACAGCGTCAAACCCCTCCCCGAATACAGAGGAGACTAGACAGTGAAACAGGTTCTGGCGCCAGTCATCGGCACAAGCGAGGTAATGCCCGGAGTTTTCTTTGTTACGCTGGAAGCGCCGGAAATTGCTTCGGTCGCTCAGCCAGGGCAGTTCCTGATGGTGCGGTGCGGGGAAGATACTCTTTTGCGTCGGCCGCTGAGCATTCACCAGGTGAGCAAAAAGACCAGGCTGGCGCTCCTGTTCAAGGTCATCGGCAAGGGGACGCAGTGGCTCGCCCAGAGGAAGGTCGGCGACAAGCTGGACCTGCTGGGTCCGCTGGGCAACGGGTTCATGATTGACCCCGGCGCTAAGAATCTGCTGCTCCTGGCCGGCGGCATCGGCATTGCGCCGCTGGGATTTCTGGCGCAGGAAGCATTAAGACTTGGACATACCGTGCGGCTACTTCTCGGCGCGCCGTCCGCCCGCCACCTCTACCCGATGCGCTACCTGCCCACCGTCAGCGAGCTTCTCACCGCCACGGAGGACGGCTCAACGGGCGAAAAGGGAATGATAACGGACATCCTGCCGAGGTTCCTCGACCGGGCGGACCAGATTTTCGCCTGCGGGCCTATCGGGATGTACCGCGATATGATAGCGAAGCACGGCACTCTGCTGAAAGACAAACCCGTCCAGATTTCCCTTGAGATGAGGATGGGCTGCGGCATCGGTGTCTGCTACGCCTGCACCGTCAAGACGCGGAACGGTCTCAAGCAGGTGTGCAAGGACGGGCCGGTGTTCAATTTGCAGGATGTGGTGTGGGAGGAGCTGAAGGCAGTCTAGGGCAGCCCCTCTTATTCCAGGGGCACGCCTTTGTTTCGAGAACAGAAGTGGCTCTGCTGTGCCAGAGTCTGATTGCAGTCAATGCCCATCCCCCTAACCCCCTTCCCAATTGGGAAGGG
>JBGOXU010000212.1:0-2767 GCA_041479305.1 Dehalococcoidia bacterium | reverse complement strand
TCACCGGCAGCACATAGGCAGCCGTTTTGCCGTACTCATCGGGAGTCCAGCCCACGGAGCGGCCGCCTGTCGTGTCAAAATACCAGTAGCGCCGGCCTTCGTAAATCCAGGAGTTGCCGTACTCCAACTCATAGTAGTTGATGCCCACGCCCATATGGTCGAACTGCTCGAATAAGATAAGCGCAACGTCAAAGCCCATTCTGGTCAGAATGGCGGCCGCCAGAATCGACGTGTCCTCGCAGTCACCCTGCTTTTCGAAGAGGGTCTCGACCGGGTAGCGCGGGTACTCATTGCGGTAGGTGGTAACGAAATCCTCGGCGTAGGCAATGCTCTGGACGAAGGAAAGGATGAGGCTGAGTTGGTCCTTGCGGTCCAGGCCTTTCGCGGCGGCGGTGTCTTTGATATTCCGGATGATTGCATCGATGATGTCGTCATCCTGTGGGTCGGTGGCCATCTTGACGTAATCGAAGAAAACCTGTGGTCTTGGTTTCTCGCGATAGTAGATGTAGCGGCTCATCGGAAGCTCGAGCGTCCAGACGATGTCCCCCCAACGCTTGCTATCGATAATGTAGGTCTGCGTGACATTGATATTGGGCACGTTCTGTATGCCCCTGCCCAGTCCCGGGGCCTGTCCGGGTGGCGCCGCACTCTCCGCCGGTTGTCCTTCCGGCTCTTGAGCCAGGCTCTCCACTTCAATTGGTGCTTTAGCGTCTTCCTGCGGCGCCGCGCAGGCGGATAGCGTCAGCACCAGCACCAGCACCAGCGCCACCAGCAACAGAACCACCCTCTTCATCCCCTACCTCCCAGCCATTTCTTCACCAGTTGCTCCTCCCCGCGTCTATCCTTAATTCTACCATTTAGGCGGGCGTCAAGGAGCCGCGCCAGAAGCTCTTTCATCCTTATGCCCGGCGTAATGCCCATTTTCCGCAGGTCGTTGCCGGTGAGAGCAGTCCGGACGTAACGCAGTTTGCTCGAGTACAAGTTCAGACGCTCTCTGACCAACGACGAGTCGGTGGCGACCGAATTGGCGGTAATTGCCGCCGGTGAGAAATCGTGAAGCAGGGCGTAGACCGCACCCGGCCTGATTTCCGGCTTTGTCAGCGACTTGAGTTCCGTCTTCAGACTTACGGTATCTCTGAGCGTTTGGGCGACTGTCTTGGGCAGACGGAGATAGGCAACAAGCCGCTCCACTTCCTCGGTCGTCAATCGATATGCCAGCAGCGCGAGGTGCAGTCCCACCGACGGCGGCTCAGGAGCGATGCGGCGAGCATGAGCAAATTTCCCGGCCAGCCAGTCGTCGGCCTTGAGTCCGGGATGCACTCTCGCCAGCACGCCCAGCTCACCGGCGCGGCGGATGGCTTTCTCGGGGTATTCCTCTTTCAGCGCCAGCTCCAGCTCGTGGCGGACGCGGTCGCCGCTGATGGTGTCGAGGTAGCCAAGGTCGCGCTTGAGCAGTCCCAGCGTCACCGGCTCCATCGAGAAATCGAGTCTCTGCTCATAGCGCACCGCCCGCCAGATGCGGGTGGCATCATCGATGAAGCTCCTTTCGTGCAAGATGCGGATGAGCTTGCATTCGAGGTCGTCACGGCCGCCGTAGAGGTCGAGAAGCTGGCCGTAGCGCGCCGGGCTAAGCTCAATAGCCATCGCGTTGATAGTGAAGTCCCGGCGGAAAAGGTCGTCTTTAATCGTGCCGGGTGTGACGGTGGGGAGAGCGCCGGGCCGGGCGTAGGTCTCCGAACGCGCCGTGGCGATATCGATGCTCCATTTGTCGCTCTGGACTTTGGCGGTGCCGAACCGGGTGTGGGTTATCATCTTGCTCCAGAAAACCCGGGTAAGCTCATTGGCCAGGTTGATGGCATCCCCTTCCACCACCAGGTCGAGGTCGAGGTTGGTCCGACCAAGCAGAAGGTCGCGCACGGCGCCACCCACCAGGTAGAGGTTTTCCCCCCGGCGCCCGGCAGTCTCCCCGGCGGCCTGAACTAAATCGGCTAGCTCCGGCGGCAGACGGGATTTCAGTTTGTCGGCTAAATTAAGTGTGGCTGTCCTGGCCATAAGCTCTGCCTGTAATCCGCATTATAGCACAGGGCCAGGCACTCAGGTTAAGTAGAGCGATGCGGCGAACCCAGCGCCGGCCTCTTGACAGTGGCACTGAATAGAGTAGACTTAGGGTAATTGGACAAAGGAGGTGAGAAATGGCACAGGCAGTTGCTGGCTATCCCGTGACGCTCAAGGCGGAGTTGACTTCCCCGCCCGGGCGCTGGTTGTGGCTGGTGAAGTGGCTCCTGGGCATTCCTCATTTCATTATCCTCGCTTTCCTATGGCTCGCGGCTTTCGTGGTGACAGTGGTGGCTTTCTTTGCCATACTGTTCACGGGGAAGTACCCCAAGGGACTGTTTGATTTCAACGTCGGCGTGATGCGCTGGACGTGGCGGGTGGAGTTCTGGAGCTACGGTGTCCTGGCTACGGATAAGTACCCGCCGTTCAGCCTCTGGGACTAGGGCAGGCCCTTCGGCAGGCTCAGCGTAAACGCTGGCAGTTGGGGCAGAAGTAGGTGCCGCGATTTCGCACGGCGATGCGCTGGAGCGGCGTGCCGCAGCGGGGGCAGTTTTCCCCGCGGCGGTGGGCTACCATGAACCCCTCGTGGGCGGTGCCCAGCTCACCGCTGGGTCGATAGTAGTTGACGATGCTGGCGCCCTTGCTCTCGATGCCGGCCCGGAGCACGCCTTGGATGGCATGGTGGAGGCATTCGATTTCGCCTTTAGAGAGG
>JBGOXU010000211.1:0-2796 GCA_041479305.1 Dehalococcoidia bacterium | reverse complement strand
GATGTTATTCTGAGGGAGCGTAGCCAAGCAATCTCTCTTCGTTGTCATTCTGACCCTTCCAAAGAAGGGGAAGAATCCGTCTCTGGCGGCCCCTTCGCCCCAATTGCATCGGGACTCAGGGTGACAGGAAGCGAAATAGACTTGCTCGCCAGTCTGTAGGGAGGTGCCGGATGTTCCTTGATGATTTAAGCCTGAAGGGGAAAGTGGCCATTGTCACCGGGGCGGGGAGGGGCATCGGCAAGGCAATTTCCCTTGCCTTTGCCGAGGCGGGAGCCGATATCGTCGCCGTCTCACGCACCAAAGAAGAAATCGATGCCACCTGCCGCGAGGTGAAGAAACTAGGCCGGGAAGCCATCGCCATTACTGCCGACGTCACGAACTGGGAGCAGGTCAAGGCGATGGCGGACAGGGCTTACACTCACTTCGGGCACATTGATATCCTGGTCAACAACGCAGGCACCGCCGCTTTCAAGCCTCTCGTCAGCACTGAGGGCGACGGCATGACCGAGGAGGAATGGCGCCAGGTCCTCGATACCAACCTGACCAGCATCTTCCTCTGCTGTCGCGCCGTCGGCCCCTATATGTTCCCGCAGAAGAAGGGTAAGGTCATCAATATTAGCTCCATCAGCTCGAAGAAGGCGCAGGTTGACGATATTGCTTACAACGTGAGCAAGGCGGGCGTGGATATGATTACCCGCTGCCTGGCGCTTGACTGGGCGCAGTACAATATCAACGTCAATGCCATCGGGCCGGGGCAGTTCTACACCAAGCTTTCCGCCAAGAGCCACGAAGACCCGAACCTGCGGGCGGGGATGGTCGCCTGCATCCCGATGGGCCGGGTGGGCAAACTGTACGAGCTGGGCTACCTGGCGACCTTCCTGGCGTCACCAGCGTCCGACTTCATCACCGGCCAGATTGTCTTCATCGATGGCGGGTGTTTGCAGTTTAGTCCGTACAAGTGCAAGTAAAGACGCTGGTGTCTACTTGCATAAGTCCAAAAAGCGACTTCAATGGCATTACAAGTCTCCCCCTTTGGAAAAGGGGGATGTTATCGGCTTCCCCTTCTGCGGAAGGACTCAGAGTGACAGGGCGAAAGTCTTACCTTTCTACCCCCTTGCCTTCTCCAGGTACTCCTTGCCCGAGCGCGCTAGCATGGCGATGATGTTGTGGACGATGAACTGGAAGCCGAGTTCTTTCGCCCGCGCTAGCGCATCGAGACTGTAGGCGACGGTGCCGGCCGGCTTTCCCGCCGCCCGGATGCGCCCCACCAGCTTCTCTATCATCGCCTTGACTTCCGGGTGGTTGGCCTGCCCGGGGTAGCCCATTGAGGTCGACAGGTCGGTTGGCCCGATGAAGAAAACATCAATGCCTTCTACCGCCAGCATCTCATCGAGGTTCTTCACCGCCTCCATTGTCTCCACCTGCGAGACTACCAGCAGTTCCTGGTTGGCTTTGACGGTGTAGTCCTTGAGCGGGATGGTCAGTCCGTAGTCGGCGGCGCGGACTCCGGCCAGCCCGCGCTTGCCCAGCGGCGGATACCTGACGGCTTCCACCACCGCCTTCGCCTCGGCGGCATTGTTAATCATCGGTAACTGCACGCCCAGCGACCCGATATCGAGATAGCGGAGGATGTTCTGGCGGATATTCATCCCGACCCTGATGTAGGGCGCAATGCCGACGTTTTCCGCGGCGCGGACCATGTGCTCACAGCTTTCCGCACCGCTTGGCCCGTGCTCGGCATCGAGAAGGGCAAAATCAAACCCGATGTGGCCGACCATCTCGACCACCGCCGGCGAAAAGAAGGTGCAGAAGACGCCGTATGCCGTGCCGCCGTTGAGAATCTTAGCTTTTGCCTGATTGGTGCGCAGCATTTGTCACCTCGCTCTGGTATTTAAGGCTAATGTTAAGGGGTATGGCGGAAAGTGTCAAGGAGGGTGGTTCGAATCCCCTTAGGTGGGGTAAGTTCACTCTTGTTTAACTAAGTGTAAACAGAGTGTGAACAATTATTTCGTAAAAGTTCACTTTATACTAAATCGTGCAAGCCGGCTCAACAGAATGCAAAGAAATTAACTTTTATTTCTGCATCTGGTAAACTAAATCTTGGCTAGACTGACGGCGGGAGGGTTCTGTTCAATCACGGTTGCTACTCCTATTTCGGCGATGTAGAATACGAATGGCCAAGCTATGAAGTATTTTATTGCAATTGTGGCTAGCTTTGTCCTCAGTTATATTTTGAGTTACGCTTTTCATAGTAACTGGGACTGGCCAATGTGGGCATTTTGGGTTTCTCTGTTTTCCCTCTGGGCTGTATTCGCTATTCTCTTCATTCTGATTGCCAAATATGTGTGAACTGACTCGTTTTTTCTTGCTTATCCAACAAGCAAACCACGTCAAGGCAAAACCTTCTAAGGCAATAGCGCATATGCCGAGTATGTTTACAGCATCCCATTCCCAGTTAGGAAACGGATGCATAAGCCACGCCCAATTCATCTCATTACCCCCTTAGCGGAAATATTCTGCTTTGGTCAGACACCAAGACTGAACAGAACCGGCGGGAGATATATATTGAAAAAGAATAGGCCAAGCATAACCGCAGAAGGTACTGCCCTCGTCAGGGCATTTGAATCCAAAAAACCGGAAGGCGAGCGAATATGTTATGACCCCTATGCACACTATTTCACCAGCCCGCTACTGACATTGTTAATGAATATTTTCGTGGCTATCGGAGCAATGGGATATGCAGAAAAGAAGGGACCAAGTGGGCCAGGATTCATCGTTGCCAGAGCCAGATATATT
>JBGOXU010000210.1:0-2798 GCA_041479305.1 Dehalococcoidia bacterium | reverse complement strand
GTGCGAGTTTTCCAGATAAAGGGTGGGAAGATTACCCCGGTAAGCGACTGGATTGACGCGCCGGTCATCGAGTACGAAAAGTTCGACTGGTTCGGTAAGTAAGGTTACAAAAGGGGGCTCGGGTTAACCGAGCCCCCCTAGTAAAACAGCATGCTCAAGCTGAACAACATCGAGGTCACCTACCTCAACGTCATCCGTGTTCTGCACGGCGTCTCGATGAACGTGGAGGATGGGGCGATTGTTGCCCTGCTGGGCGCCAATGGCGCCGGCAAAAGCACCACGCTCAAGGCAATCTCCGGACTTCTCCGCGTCCAGGAAGGTGAAGTTACCGACGGCAGCATCCTCTGGAACGGCGAGAGAATCGATAAGCAGAACGCCGAGGAAATCGGCAAGCTGGGCATCATCCAGGCGCTGGAAGGCCGGCACGTCTTCGGACACCTCACCGCCGAGGAAAACCTGATGGTCGGCGCCTTCAATCGAAAGGACTCGACTGCCGTCAAGAACGACCTCGAAATGGTCTACCACTACTTCCCGCGCTTGAAGACACTCCGCCACAACATCGGCGGCTATCTATCCGGCGGCGAACAGCAAATGGTCGTCATCGGGCGGGCGATGATGGCGTCCCCCAAACTGATGATGCTGGATGAACCATCGCTGGGCTTAGCTCCAATGCTCGTCGAAGAGATTTATGATATTATTAACCGGTTCAACCAAGAGCAGAAGACCTCGGTCTTGCTCGTCGAGCAGAACGTGCGGGTTGCCCTGAGCATTGCCCATTCCGGCTACGTGATGGAGAACGGGCGCGTCGTCCTCGATGGCACGGCTGACTTCCTGCGCAACAACGAGGACGTCAAAGAGTTCTATATGGGGCTTTCAGCGATGGGCACCAAAAAAAGCTACCGCGAGGTCAAGCACTACAAGAGGCGCAAGCGATGGCTATGACACCAATGTCATTGCGAACGCCAGTGTCATTGCGAGGAACGAAGTGACAAAGCAATCCCGAAGAGTATTTCCTAATTGTCATTCCAGCCCCGTATCGGTGTACGGGGTAAACTCCGGCTGGAATCCAGTGTTGCCATCCCATCTGGATTCCGAATCAATTTCGGAATGACGCCGTAGAAGCTATGTCGAAATACTTTGACGGGCTGGAAACGATGTCTCCCGAGAACCGGGAGCAGTACCAGAGTGAGAAGCTCTTCGCAACTATGCGCTATGCTTACGCTAATGCCCCTGCGGTGAGGCGAATACTCGATAGGACCGGCATCTCTCCGGCCGACATCCGCACCATCAAAGACCTGGAGAAAGTCCCCATTACCCGCAAAGCCGACCTTATTGAACTGCAGAAGACTTACCCGCCTTATGGCGGCTTTCTCGCCATTCCGCCGGAGGACGTCGACCGCATTTTCCTCTCGCCCGGACCCATTTATGAGCCGGTCCAGCACGCCGCCTTCAGCTGGTTTGGCAAAGCATTCTGGGCGGCGGGGTTCCGCAAGGGGGACATCGCCGTCAATACTTTCACTTACCACCTCTCGCCGGCCGGCATCCTGTTCCACGAAGCCCTGCGCCATTGCGGCGCCACCGCCGTCCCGATGGGCACCGGCAATACGGAAATCCAGGTTAAGACAATGCTCGACCTCAAAGTGACGGGCTTCGTCGGCACGCCGTCCTTCCTGATGACCGTCATCAAGAAAGCCGAGGAGATGGGGCACAACTTCCGGAAGGACTTCGCAGTCAGGCGCGCCTGGTTCACCGGCGAGATGCTGCCGCTATCGCTGAGAAAAACCTTTGAGCAGGACTACGGCATTGACACTTTCCAGGCTTATGCCGTCACTGAGACCGGCGGCGCCCTCGCCTACGAATGCCGCGAGAAAAACGGCATGCACCTGATGGACGAGTATGTCATCGAGATAGTCGACCCGCGGACCGGCAAACAGCTCGGCCCTGACGAGGTGGGCGAGATTGTGGTCACCCCAATCCACAACAAACAGTGGGGGCTGGTGCGCTTCGGCACCGGCGATTTGTCTTCTTACACCACCGGCGCGTGTCCGTGCGGTCGTACGGCAAATCGACTCACCGGCATTCTGGGCCGGGCGGGCGATGCCGTCAAGGTGCGGGGGATGTTCGTGGTGGGGCGGCAGGCGGAGCAGGTCTTTGCCGGCTTTGACGCCATTGCCCGATTTCAGATTGTCGTTGGGCGCAAAGCCGAGCGGGACGAGATGACCTTCAAAGTCGAGCTTAAGGACGCTTCAGTAGACAAGGATAGGTTGGCGGAAGAGCTAAACCGGAGATTCCAGAGCGCCTGCGTGCTCAAAGCCGATAAGATTGAGTTCGTGCCAGCGGGAACTATCCCCGAACCGCGCAAGACAATCGTGGACGAGCGGGTGTGGAAGTAGCGATGGAAACAAGACCTGTCATTGCGAGCGGAGCGACGCGGCAGTGACACAGAACTGCGGCTACTTCTTCTCTTCGCCCAGGTAGGCGGCAATAACTTTGGGGTCGTTCTTAATCTCCGCCGGGGGACCTTCCGCAATCTTACGGCCGAAGTCCAGCACCACAATCCTATCGGCAATGTCCATCACCACCCCCATATCATGTTCCACCAGGACGATGGTATTCACCCCATCCCTCAGCACGGGTGATTCCGGATAGGTCGTCCCCTGCCCCTCGAAGATATCGATGATGAAGCGGGCGATGTCTTCCTTCTCCTCGAGATTCATCCCGGCCATCGGCTCGTCGAGGAGGAGGACTCTGGGCTCCAAAGCGAGCGCCCGGCCCAGCTCCACCCGCTTGCGCATGCC
>JBGOXU010000209.1:0-2827 GCA_041479305.1 Dehalococcoidia bacterium | reverse complement strand
CTGGAGTTTATAGAGTTTGTAGAGTTGTAGAGCTACACTCCAGCCTGGACCAACTCAACACACTCAATAAACTCGTAGCGGAGAGGGGTCAGAGGTGAGGTCACTGACTTGCCACCACATAGACAATCCTACCCTCCGCTTGTATAATACGAATGAGACCTGATTGTGGTGATACGGATGAGCCCTCGAACGAGCAAGACAATCGAAGAAGTTACCCCCCGCGGCGTCACGCCCAACGTGACCTGCCAGTTCTGGTCGGGGGAGGAGTGGCGGCCGGAGACCATCACCGTCCCCAGCGAAATGCCCCTCACCATCTTTATCAACGGGCTGGAAACGGTCACCGTCCTCTGCACGCCTACCAGGCTCACCCAGCTTGTCCTCGGTTTTCTCTACTCGGAGGGGATTATTGAATCGACCGGCGATGTCGCCAGCCTGCGCGTCTGCGAGGACGAGCCCATCGCCGATGTCAAATTAACTCGGAGCGACTTCAAACTGCCGCCGCGTCGGACACTGACCTCGGGGTGCGGGAGCGGGGTCAGCTTCAAAGTCGAAGGCAAGAGAATCGAGTCGGACTTGAAGGCAACGCCTGAGGAAGTCCTGGCTTTGATGAAGCAGTTGTTCCGCCAGCAGGAGCTCTTCCAGATGGGCGGCGGCATCCACTGCTCGGCACTGTGCGACCGCGAGAAAATCCTGCTTCTGGCTGAGGACATCGGCCGGCACAATACCCTGGACAAAATTATGGGCGAGTGCCTGATGCGGAAGCTGACGACGCGGGACGGCATCCTGCTGACCACAGGGCGCATTTCATCGGAGATGCTGCTCAAGGCGGCGCGGATGCAAATACCCATCGTCGCCTCCCGCGGCTCGCCCACCGAACGGGCCATCGCCCTGGGCAAGGAACTGAATATCACGGTCATCGGCTATGCGCGAGAACGCCGGCTGTCCGTCTTTTCGGCGGAGCACAGACTACTCCCCGGCAAGGGTTAATACAAAACAAACAGGAGGAACCAGTTATGTTTCGCAGTTTCGGAGCCTGGGAAATCGCCCTGATTTTGGTGATTATCCTCATTATCTTCGGCGTGGGTAAACTGCCGCAGGTTGGCGGCGCCGTCGGCAAGGCAATGCGGTCCTTCCGCAAAGCCCAGCGTGGTGAGGATGAAGAGGAAGAGAAAGCCGAAGCCAAAAAACTGGAATCAGACAAACCTGAAAAGAGCTAACCAAGCAGACTTGGAATGGACTTTTTTGGTATTGGCGCCGGGGAGATTCTCCTCATCCTGATTGTTGCCCTTATCATCTGGGGGCCGAACAAGCTGCCCCGGATTGCCCGCACTCTGGGCAACGTCACGCGCCAGTTAAAAAAAGCGACCTCTGACTTCACCACCGCCATTGCCAGGGAGGCGGACCTGGAAGAGAAAACGAAGACACCGCCCGACGCCGGGAAGCCCCCCGAGAAGACGGAGCCAAAACCAACCGCCGAAAAGCCCCCTAAGAAGCCAGGCGCCGATGAGCAGTAGCGAAAAGCTGACCGTGCTTAGCCATCTCTACGAACTCAGAAGCCGGCTCATCAAGTCCGTCATCGCTATCGCCGTGGCCTCAGTCATCGCCTTCATCTTTGCCGACTGGATTTTCTACATCCTGACATTACCCGCCGGCGATATCCCGCTGATTTACATTGAGATGACCGAGATGCTGGGCACCTATATGCGGGTGAGTCTGGTGGCCGGCATCGCCCTGGCCATGCCCTACCTGGTTTACCAGGTGATTATGTTTGTTTCGCCGGCGCTCACCCCGCGCGAGAAGAAGTACGTTTTCCTGGTACTGCCGTGGATTGGGCTGATGTTCATCGGCGGAGTGGTCTTCGGCTACTTCGTGCTGATACCGCCCGCCCTCAAGTTCCTGCTGACCTTCGGCGCCAACATCGCCACGCCGCAAATCAAGGTGGGGAACTATATCGCGCTGGTGACCCGGCTATTGCTGTCGATTGGCCTGGTCTTCGAGCTTCCGGTGGTTACGACTTTCCTCGCCCGCATCGGAGTGGTCAAGGCAAAGTGGCTGGCCGATAGGCGCCGTCCGGCGATTATTATTGCCTTCATCCTGGCCGCGGCGATTACTCCCACCTTCGACCCCATCAACCAGAGCCTGGTGGCGGTGCCCCTCATCGTCCTCTATGAGCTGAGCATCTGGCTGGCGAGGCTGGTGCAGAAGAAGCCCAAAGAGGCTGCCGCTTCTTAGAACCTATCCCCTGCCCCTTCCCGTGTAAGTAGTAGGTCCTAACCCGGACAAGCCAAAACCACACGGGACTTCAAATCCCAAATCCTAAGCACGAAATCCTAGACAATATCAAATGCTCGAAATTCAAGTGACCAAAACTGAGCCGTAAATTAATAGCGTGCAGAAGCACGTTATTGGTCTCCGAGTTTGCTTCTGAGATACCATTTGAGCATTCGAATTTTGGATTCGTTTAGTGCTTAGAAGTTAGTGCTTAGGATTTCTTGCTTTTCCCCCTAAACGCCCGCGCTGTTATTGCACCATATTAGCTTGTAGTATATACTGGACTTGCTGGGGAGCGTCTGGGTCCCGGTGGGCTCCGCGGACTTCAAATCCGTTGGGGGGCACTTGATGTGCTTTCGGTGGGTTCGACTCCCATACGCTCCCGCCAGCTTCAATGTTCTGCTGGGGAAAACCATTATTTCCCACAAAAACTTGCTTAACACTTTGCTTAACACTTTGGACTGCACCCCTATGAGTGGACAGATAGGGTTAGGAGGGTCTGGCGGGATTGGTTTTTGTTCTGCTGAATGATTGGTAACTCCTCAAACTCATTCGG
>JBGOXU010000208.1:0-2831 GCA_041479305.1 Dehalococcoidia bacterium | reverse complement strand
CTTTGACCTCGCCCTTCTTCACCAACTCCTCGCGGACTTCCACTTTGGGCGCGACCAGGGCCGGGGCGGCTTTCACCAGCGGCATCGCCTTGTAGCCGTTCAGACGGCGCGAGTTGGTGACCACGGACAGCGAGCTGGCCGCCATAGCCGCGGCGGCAATGACCGGACTGAGCAGGATGCCGAAAGCAGGATAAAGGACGCCGGCGGCAATCGGAATACCCAGCAGGTTGTAAAGGAAGGCAAAGACGAGGTTCTGGCGGATATTGCGCATGGTGGAGCGGCTCAGGGTAATGGCCGTGACCACGCCTCTCAGCTCACCGGAAATCAGGGTAATATCGGCGGCTTCAATGGCAACGTCGGTGCCCGTGCCGATGGCAATGCCCACGTCAGACTGGGCCAGCGCCGGGGCATCATTGATGCCGTCCCCCACCATTCCCACCAGCTTGTTTTCACTCTGAAGTCGCTTCACTTCCAGGGCTTTGTCCTGGGGCAGGACTTCGGCCAGGACACGTTCGATGCCCACCTGCCGGGCAATAGCTTCGGCGGTGCGGCGGTTATCGCCGGTAATCATCACCACTTCCAGCCCGAGCTTTCTCAGGGTAGCCACGGCGGCAATCGAATCCTCCTTGACCGTATCAGCCACGGCGACCACTCCGGCGGGCTTGCCGTCCACGGCGGCGAACATCGGGGTCTTGCCTTCCCCGGCCAGTCGCTCGGCGTGTGCCACCAGGGCGCTCATCTCTATTCCGGCGTCCTCAAGCAGGCGGCGGTTCCCCACCAGCACCTTGCGTCCGTCCACTTTCACCTGGATGCCTTTGCCGGTGACCGACTGAAAATCGAGCGGGTCGGCAAGCTGAATTCCTTTGTCTTTGGCTCCCTGGATGATTGCCTGTCCCAGAGGGTGCTCGGAGGAACGCTCGGCGGAGGCGACCAGGCGCAGGAGTTCGTCAGCCTGGAAGCTGTCCACGGGCACGACGTCGGTCAGGGAGGGTTTGCCCCGGGTGATGGTGCCGGTCTTGTCCAGGATGATGGTCTGGAGCTTGTGGGCGGTCTCCAGCGCCTCGGCGGAACGGATGAGGATGCCGTTCTGCGCGCCCTTGCCCGTGCCCACCATGATGGAGAGGGGAGTGGCCAGGCCGAGGGCGCACGGGCAGGCGATGATGAGCACGGCGACGGCGTTGACCAGGGCAAAGATAAAGGCGGGCGCGGGCCCGAAGTTGAACCAGATGACAAAGGTGGAGATGGCGATGAACATCACGCCGGGCACGAACCGGCTCGAGATGAGGTCGGCGAGGCGCTGGATGGGCGCTTTGGAGCTTTGCGCCTGCTCGACGAGGCGAATAATCTGGGCGAGCATGGTGTCTTTGCCGACCTTGGTCGCCTTGAACTTGAAGGCGCCCGTCTGGTTGATGGTGGCGCCGATGACAATGCCGCCGGTGGTTTTGGTCACGGGAATGCTCTCGCCGGTGACCATTGATTCATCGAGAGTGGACGTGCCTTCGATAATTTGTCCATCGACGGGCACTTTTTCGCCGGGCCGGACAATGATTACGTCGCCCACCTGGACCTGCTCGATGGGAATATCGACTTCCTGGCCATCGCGGACCAGGCGCGCCATCTTCGCCTGAAGTCCGATGAGCTTGCGGATGGCTTCACTGGTGCCGCCCTTGGCGATGGCTTCCAGGAGCCGGCCCAGTGTAATCAAGGTGACGATGACGCCAACGGCTTCGTAGTAGACCTGACGCAGGCTCTCCGGGAGAGCGGTGGAAAAGACGGTGACGAAGAGGCTGTAGGCAAACGCCGCCGTGGTGCCGATGGTAATGAGGGTATTCATATCGGCGCTGCGGTGTGCCAGAGTCAGCCAGCCGGTGCGGTGTATAGGCCAGCCGGTATAGAACATCACCGGCGTAATCAGGGCGAGCTGGAACCAGCGGTTGAGCAGGAGTTCGGGTACCCACATGACGCCAAATAGCTCGTGCGCCATTACGGCGAAGACGACCGGCGCGCTGAGTATGGCGCCGATAACGACTCGCCGAGTCAGGTCTTGTCGCTCGGCTTTGCGGGCAGCGGCTTCGCGGTCTTCGGTCTCGGCGGCGGCGGCTTCCCCGCGGACATAAGCCTTATATCCTGCCGCCTCGATGGCCGCCTGCATCTTTTCCAGGGTTACCTGCTTCGCGTCGTAATGCGCCACGGCGCGTTCCGTGGAGAGATTCACATGGACCTCGTCGATTCCCGGCAGGTCTTTGAGCGCGCCTTCAATGGCCGCTACGCAGCTGGCGCAATGCGCCCCCACCAGGTTGAACTCCACCTGGTCAGGCTTCTCCACCATCATCTTCGGGCCCACGCCCACGGCCTCGGCGTGCGGGCGTGGCTTTTCGGGAGCCATTTCAGCGGCAGGCTTTGCCTCTCCGGCTTCCCGGCCGTCTTCTTCAACGATGAGCGTCCCGTGGAGCATATTCATCCCGCAGGCGAAGCCGAACTCGCCAGCTTTGTCCGGCGTAAACTCAAGTGTGGTTGTGGCGAAGGGCGTCAGCGATTTGCTGACGTGGAAATCGGGGAAGACCACACGGGAGCTGCAGTCGCCGGCCTCTTGGCGGTCGAAGACGAGCCGCAGGGGCACGTTCTTCTTGACTTTGATGATGTTGGGCGAATAGCCGCCCTTGACGACGATTTTTATTTCCTGGACATTGCCGCTGACGCGGGCGGCTTGAGCTTTCTTGGGCCCGAAGAAGAACCAGGCCAGGAGCGCAATTACTCCTATCCCACCCAGCGTGACGATGATTCCCGCTAAAGACACGGCATACCTCCCTGCAATTGACCTATACTGAATT
>JBGOXU010000207.1:0-2842 GCA_041479305.1 Dehalococcoidia bacterium | reverse complement strand
CGGAAAGTCCTTCACGACCAGTCGGCGCACCGCTTCCGTGCCCAGGTCTTCATAGGCGACCAGTTCCGCCTGCTTGATGAATTTGGATAGCAGAGCGCCAGCGCCGCCCGTGGCGACAAAGTAGACCGCCCGGTGCTTCTGAATCGCTTCCCGCACCGCCGGCGAGCGGCTGCCCTTGCCAATCATCGCCTTAACACCATCGGCAAGAAGGCGCGGAGTATAAGCGTCAACGCGACCCGCCGTCGTTGGCCCGATGGAGCCAATGACCTTACCGGGGCGGGCGGGTGTTGGTCCGGCGTAATAGATGGTCTGCCCTTTCAGGTCGAAGGGCGGCTTCTCGCCCCGGTCCAGAGCCTCAACGATGCGGCGGTGGGCGGCATCGCGCGCCGTGTAGACGACGCCCGAGACGAGCACCCGGGTGCCCGCCCGGAGCTTTTCAATCACCTTATCATCAAGCGGCGAGGTAATGCGTATCGCGTCCATTAGAGCACCGCCTCCCGATGCCGCACGCTGTGGCACTGCAGGCTGACCGCAACAGGGAGCGTGGCGATGTGAGTCGGCCTGACCTCGGCGTGGACGGCCAGGGCGGTAGTGCGACCCCCCAGTCCCAGCGGCCCGATGCCCAGGTCATTGACTTTAGCCAGAAGCTCTGCCTCCAGCCCGGCAACCTCGGGGTCGGGGCTGGGCTCCCCTACCCTGCGGAGCAGGACTTTCTTGGCAATAAGCATCGCCACTTCGGCAGTCGCCCCGATACCCACCCCCACAATAAGCGGCGGACAGGGGTTGCCGCCGGCCTGACGGACAGTATCGACAACGAAATCGATGACGCCTTTCCGGCCGTCCGCCGGCTTGAGCATGATTACTCGACTCATCATCTCGGTGCCCGCCCCCTTGGGGAGACAGGCAATTTTGAGGCGGTCGCCGGGGACAATTTCAGTATGGATGATAGGCGGGGTGTTGTCGCCCGTATTGGCGCGGGCAGAGAGCGGCCGCAGCACGATGGACTTGCGCAAATAGCCCCGGGTATAAGCCTGGCGGACGCCTTCGGTGATGGCTTCGTAGAGGTCGCCAGTCACGTGAACGTCCTGCCCGACCTCAAGAAAGATGACGACGATGCCGCAGTCCTGGCAGAGAGGCAGGCGTTCTTCCCGGGCGATGCGGGCGTTTTCGATGATGTCGCGGAGGACTTCTTTGCCCAGCGGCGATTCTTCCGCCTGTTCGGCCTTTTTCAAGACGGCCAGAACGTCTTCGTCCAGCTCAAGGTTCGCCTTGAGGCAGAGCTCGGCGACTGTCTCGGAAATCTGGGAAGCCTGAATTTCTCTGAACATCGGGGTTATTGACCTCACCCCCTTACAACGGTCTGTCATTGCGAGTCCCGATTCCATCGGGACGTGGCAATCTCAACAAAACTGATAATGGCGTTAAGATTGCTTCGCTTCGCTCAGAATGACACTCTAGCATCTGTCACCCTGAGCGGAGCGAAGGGTCTCATCTACAGGACATACTGACGCTCATTTCAGCAAACAGACATTACCCCATTGACCTTATGGTCTTCCTTATCGCCTCCGCAGAACCGGCCAGTTTTGCCTTTTCCTCTGCCGTAAGCTCCAGCTCGATTATCTCCTCAATACCGTCTCTGCCCAGCTTCACCGGCACGCCCATCACGATGTCCCTCATCCCGTACTCGCCATCGAGATAAGCGGCGCAGGGCAAAATCTGTTTCTTATCGAAGGCGATGGCTTCCACCATCCGGGTGATGGACGCGGAAGGAGCATAGAAGGCGCTCCCCGTCTTGAGCAGGTTCACAATCTCAGCGCCGCCCTTGATGGTGCGCTGGATGAGGCGGTCGATGGCTTCTTGAGGCAGGAGCTCGGTCAGCGCCACGCCGTTGACGGTGCACAGTCGCGGCACAACTACCATATTCTCGCCGTGCTCGCCGAGGATGCAGGAATGGACATTGGTTACCGAGACTTTGAGCTCGGCGGCGATAAAGGTGCGGAGTCGCGCCCCATCAAGTACACCCGATAGGCCGAAGACGCGATTTCTCGGCAAGCCGCTGGTCTTCAGAGCGAGATAGGCCATCGCGTCCACCGGGTTGGTGACCACGATAAGGATGCAGTCGGGTGAACGCTTGGCAACATTGGCCGTGACGTCCGACACGATTTTACGGTTGGTCTGCACCAGCTCGTCGCGGGTCATCCCTGGCTTGCGCCCGATGCCCGAGGTTATGACCACGATGTCGGAGTTGTCCGTTTCCTCGTAGTCGTTCGTGCCAACGATGTGCGAATCGAAGCCGATGACCGGCGCTGACTCCTGGATATCGAGGGCTTTGCCCTGGGGCAGACCTTCGATTATGTCAACCAGAACGACATCGGCATAGCCTTTTTCGATAATCCGCTGGGCAGCGCTTGCCCCCACATTCCCCGCCCCGATGATGCTGATTTTCTGCAAGGCGGTACTCCTTTACTTCCTGGCCAACTCGGCGATGACGGCATCGGCGACCTGGGAAGTGCTCACCGCCAGAGCGCAGGCGGGCCGCATATCGTAGGTAACGTTCTTACCTTCAGCGATGACCCTGGCGATGGCTTTCTCCAGCCTATCGGCGGCTTTCACTTCACCGAGGTGGCGGAGCATCATCACGCCGGAGAGCATCATCGCCATCGGGTTGATTTTGTTCTGTCCGGCGTACTTCGGCGCGCTACCGTGCGTCGGCTCAAAGACGGCAATCTCATCGCCGATGTTACCCCCCGGCGCCACGCCCAGCCCCCCGACCAGACCGGCACACAGGTCGGAGAGGATATCGCCGTAGAGGTTGGGCGCGACGATGACATCGAACTGCTGG
>JBGOXU010000206.1:0-2843 GCA_041479305.1 Dehalococcoidia bacterium | reverse complement strand
GCTCCTTGGGGACCTTCAGTCTCATTCTGTCGCCAACTGCCACGCACTCCTACGGTCGGTGGCGCCTATGAGCGCGACGCTTTGAGGTTCAAAGAATAGCTTGATTTTGTCCATGGTGGTTGTTCACTTCCTGGGTCTGGACGAAACCATAGATATTATACTCTGCTTGTGCAGAGCTATCAAGGCGAAGCTTGGATGACTCACAGGTACGTTGTATAATGCAGGCGTCAAGGCGCGCGAACTGGGGCAGTTCATGACCGGAGAGGATACGAAAATCAGGTTGGTTGCCTCAATGACGCCGCTGAAACAAAGACCGGCAGGCGCATTTATGTCGCCGCTGAAAGGGGAAGTATGAGCACGGAACTGGTGGCTTACTGCGGGCTGTATTGTGGTGACTGCTTCAACTACAAGGGCGAGATTGCGGACCTGGCGCGCGACTTAAGGAAGAAATTGCGGGAAGCAAAGTTCGATAAGGCGGCGCCCGGCCTGTCCAAATACTTCAAGGCCTTCCGGGACTACGGACAGTGCTATGAAGTCCTCGGTGCGATGGTCAGGCTGCGCTGTAAGCGGGGCTGTCGTGAGGGCGGCGGCAACCCGTCCTGCAAAATCAGGATTTGCTGTCGGAAGAGGGGACTGGCGGGGTGCTGGGAGTGCGCCGAATTCGAGACCTGCGCCAGGTTTGATTTCCTGAAGCCCATTCACGGTGATGCCAATATGAAAAACTTGAGGAAGCTCCGGAAAGAAGGAATTGAGAGCTTCCTCAAAGGTAGTCGCGCTTTCTAGCCTTATCCTATCATGGTGTTGGGTAACCAGAGGATTATCTCAGGGAAGGCGATGCACAGCGCCAGCCCCACTATTATCAGGAAAACGTACGGCACCACTCCCTTGATGACATCGTTCGATGTTATCCCCAGCTCCTTGGGCGCCACGGCCTGAAGGACGAAGATAGCGAAAGCGTAAGGCGGCGTGAGGAAAGACATCTGCAGGTTGACGCAAATCATTATGCCAAACCAGATGGGGTCAAAGTTAAGTGCCGGTGCCAGGGGTGCCAGAATGGGCACCATGATGAAGAAGATGCCAATCCACTCCATGAAGAACCCGAGGAAAAAGTAGACGAACATTACCACGCCGAAGACTCCCCACCGTCCTCCGGGCATCCCCAGAACAGCATCCTGCACTATTTTACCGGCCCCGGCTCTTAGAAAAACGCCGGTGAAAGCTACGGATACAGCGCCAATCAGCATCGCCATACAGCTTACATTGAGCGACCGGAGGGCAATAGCTTTCATTACCTTCCAGGACATCCGGCGGTAGACCACCGTCAGGACTATCGAGGCGAAGGCGCCTACGGCGGCCGCTTCGGTCGGTGGGGCGATGCCCATATATATGGTGCCCAGGACCGCCAGAATGATGAATGCCGGCGGGACGAGCGAGACGATGAGGAGTTTGACTTTTCTACTGAGGGGCACCTGTCTGTCTGACTTGGGTATCGTCGGTGCTAGCTGGGGGTTAAAGAGACATGAGACGGCGACGTACATCATGTAAAGGACAGCGAGCAAGAGCCCGGGAAACATTGCCCCCATGAATAGTCTCCCCACCGAAATACGAGCCATTGGCCCATAAATGACCAGCATTACGCTCGGCGGAATAAGAATGCCGAGGGCTCCACCAGCACAGATAGTGCCGCAGGCCAGGCTCTTGTCATAGCCCCGTTTAAGCATTGCCGGCAAAGCCAAACTGGTAAGCACGGTTACTGAGGCGCTCACCACGCCAACGCACGCGGCCAGAATGGTGCCCAGTACCAGTGTGACGATGGCCAGCCCGCCTTTAAGACCGCTCAACCAGAGGTACAGCGCTTCATACATTTTGTCCGCAATCAACGAGTATTCAAAGACAATGCCCATAATGATAAAGAGCGGGAGCGCCAGAAAGACATAACTGTGCAGAATAGAAAAGACTTGCTGATAGATAATCGGGAAAACAGCACCGCCGAAGGCAAGGTAGCCCATAACCAGGGCCACTGTGCCAATGGGAAAGGCAAGGGGAAAGCCGGTTAATACCCCCAGCACCAACCCCCCCAGCATCAGTATGGCAATCCACGACGGACTAATTTCAATCATAGTTCTCCCACCTTCTGGACCTCCGTCCCTTTGAGGATACAGATATTACGTAGCAGTTGAGCCACTCCCTGGGGCAAAAGTAAGAAAAACCCGAGAACCATGATGCTCCTTGTCGGCCAAGCCGGCGGATACCAGTAAGTCGAAGTCATTATTTCATGTTCAACAACAGACTGATGCGCCCAGCTAGTTGATATCCAGGTCAGGAAAATGAAAAGCGGGAAGAGAAATACAAAAACGCCGATAATGTCGGCGATGGCACGACCTTTGGGAGACAAATTCTTCCAGAGAACATCTACCCTGACATGCCCTTCGTGAAGATGGGTATAGGCCAGGCCCCCGGCGCCGATGGCAACCCCCATAGACGAGGCAATTTCATATGAGAATTTTGTCGGTGAACTGAGAACATAGCGCATAAAAACTTCTAAGGTAAGAATGGCCACCAGCGCTATACATAGCGTGGCGAAAACCCATCCCGACCTCTGGCTGATATGCTCCAGTATGGTAATTGTCTTTCGCATCAAGCACCTGCCTTCAGTATTCAATTGTTCTCTTGAAAAGGTTGCTGCGAACAATACCGATGTAGTTATTCAGGAGACGTCTATTCTTCGCCTGTATCCCCCCGCTCCGTTTTTCCGAAGCGGGGGGATACATTAGCCGACTAGTATATCGGGAAGCTCAAGGTTAGATGCCAGAGTTCTGGCAGAGGACCTTCCAGGCACGCAT
>JBGOXU010000205.1:0-2844 GCA_041479305.1 Dehalococcoidia bacterium | reverse complement strand
TTCAGCACGTAGACGTTGTCTTTGGCATCGGTGGAAATGCCGCCAACGTCCAGGAAGGACAGTCCCTGGGGCAGTTTTGCCCAGTCCACCAGCTCGTAAGTGTATTTACCGGAACCGTAGGGCATTAGTAATTCCTCCTTCTACTGATTAAAGGGGGTTGGCGTATTGGCTCCTTGGGCGAAGCCGCCGTCCACCCTGATATACTCGGCGGTGACAAAGTCCGAGGCGTGGCTGGCCAGAAATATAGCCGCGCCGGCGAAGTCCGATGGCTTGCCCCACCGCCCCATCGGCACTCTCTCCTTGATGAACTCCTCGATATTGGGGAAGGCTTTCTGGATATTGGCCGTGAGCGGCGTCTTTATCCAGCCGGGCAGAATGGCGTTAACCTGGATATTATCATTCACCCAGGCGAGGCCAAGCGAGTAGGTCAGCGAGAGAATTCCCATCTTGCTGCAGGCGTAGGGGACGACGCGACCCAGGCCATAGAGCGAGGTCATCGACCCGATGTTGATAATCTTACCGCCTCCGGACGCCTTCATCAATGGGTAGATGGCTTTACAGCAGAGGAATGCGCCGCGCAGGTTGGTGTTCAGAATCCAGTCCCACTCCTCGACGGCGTAGTCCTGCGGTAGTTTGCGGATGTTGACGCCGGCGTTATTCACCAGTATGGTGATTTTGCCAAAATCGTCGCTGGCTTTCTTAACGGCTTCCTGGACGCTGGCTTCCTGGGCAACATCCAGCTGGACGCCGAGCGCCTTCACCCCGTAGCGGTCCTTGATGTTCTTCACCGCCTCGGCGGTCTTGTCCGGGTTGCGCGCGGCGATGACGACATCGCTCCCTTTGGAAGCTAGAGCGTCGGCGATGCCCTTGCCGATACCCCCGTTGCCCCCCGTGACAAAAGCGACACTGCCCTTAAGGCTGAAGATATCTTCCATAGAACACCTCCGATTAATCTATACTGCTACCCGGGAAAAGTCAAAATCTTCATCAGCTCGTTGACGTTCTTCAGGTTCTCCAGGTCTATCCCCAGCTCGATGGCGCGCTCTATCTGCCGCGGCGATAGCGTATCGACGGTGGCATCCTGGAACTTGGCGATGGTCTCCTCCCTGGTGAAGGGTGAGGTGTGATGCCCGCGCCAGGACTCCCATTTGGGGCTGGTGAACTGCTTGCCGTTCTTGAGCTTGATGGTGACAATCTCGAAGTCCTTCAGTCCGTGCTTTTCCCACTCGGGCCGGGCGACAACCTTGACCTTCTGGCGGGCTTCTTTGAACTCGGAAGCCGCGGCCGCCATATCGGTGAAGGTATCGACGCCCACCTTCTTTCCCAGAATCGCCCCGGCAATGCCGTGCTGGACACTGACGCGGGCATGCTCGCCGTCGATGGGGTCGGGCAGGTCAAGCTGGCGGACAAATCCCGGCTTCATCTCTACTGTTACGCTCTCGATGTCCCTGTTTTCAATATTGTTCTTTGCCATCACATCCATTGTCGCCTCGATAGACCTTTGCTGGTAGGAGTGGCAGGGGAAGTGCTTGGTATCGAGGAGGTCGGTGCGGAACTCTTTGCCCAACCCCTCGGTCACTTTTTCGATGTGGAAGCCTTCCTTGCCGGCGACGGCAGTGCAGAAACCGACGCCGCGGTTAGTGTCTTCCAGTATGTTCATATCAGCGGTGAAACCGGCCCTCGCCAGCAGAGCGGCCATAACGCCGTTCTGACAGGGGAAGCCAGTCTCGACGAAGTGCGCCATCGTGTCGTGCTGGCGCAGGGTGCCCGCCGCCTGGGAAGCGACCAGGCTGATTGCCACGCAAATCTGGTCGGCGTTGAGCTTGAGCATTTTGGCGCTGGCAACAGCGGCGCCGAAGTTACCGAAGACCGGCACGGCAAAGAAGCCCCGCTCCGTCGCCGGCAGGCAGGCCAGCCCGATTCTCGACTGCACCTCGTGGGCGATGATGAGAGCTTCCAGGACATCTTTCCCGGACAGCCCCAGTTTCTCCGCCATCGTGAAGACGACCGGCACCACGGTCATTATGCCCACCATCTCGGGGCGGCTGTCCCCCTCCCACTCCGCGGTGTGGGCGAAGCTGCCCCCCGCCAGCGCCGCATTAGCCACCGGCGCTTTGAACTTGCTGCCAATCACACCCGCCTCCGGCGTCCCCCCCATCTCCCGGACAAGCTGAGCGACAATCAGACCGGCGGGCAGGGTGGAACCCCACACCATCGACCCCAGCACGCTCAGCGTAAGCTCTTTGGCATACTTGGCGGTCTGGCGGGGCAGGTCGTCATAGCTCGTCTCAACAACATACCGGGCTAGTGTTTCGGTAATGGTCACAGTGGCCCCTCCTTGCGGTCAATTTATTCGGCAGGACTATTATGACACAGTTTGGGGCGATTGTTAATGCTTTACCCCGATGGGCTTACCCGCCGGGACGCCGGGGAAGTACTGCACGGTAACATCGGGCAGGACCACGACTTTAGCCTTCGTCCCGTAGGTCTGCTTCAGTTCTTCCAGCACCTCGGGCCAGGTCTTCCGCCAGCTAACAAGTCTCGCCGGCGCCATGCAATCGACGCCCGCCCTCTCCGGATGCGGCGTCATTACCGTCAAGCCGTTTTGTGTTCGGCGGGAGCCTCTGGCGGGCGTACCAGCCCCTCCCACCCATATTCTTGCCCCAGCTCCGCGTCCAGAACATCGGTATCTGCCCCTCGGGCGTGTTGTAGATGATGACCATATCCCCGCCGCTCGCTTTGAGCACCGGCGCGGCGATGAGGGGAGCGAGAATAATTTCGTTCGCCTTCATATAACAGTTGGCGATGACGATATCGGCGTCAGTAACTATTTCCGCCTCCTTT
>JBGOXU010000204.1:0-2859 GCA_041479305.1 Dehalococcoidia bacterium | reverse complement strand
GTCAGGCGATGGACAAGTGGGGCGCCAATGAACCGGTGGGCTTCCCCAACACCGCCTATTACCTGCCCGTCATTTACGGCATACTGGGGGAAAAGGTGGAAAAGCTGGGGGATATGGAGCGCATCCTCAAGCGCTGCCGCTCTCTCCTGCCGCCACCGGTGAAGGAAAGCCATCCCCTCCCCTATCTCGCCCCGGCTCTCGATGCTGGTATGGCCACCTTCTTCGCCGAGGAAATCATCGAGGCCATACGATACCTGGAAGAGCCTAACTTCTACCTCCGTGGCGAGGAAGTCACTGACGAGAATATCTGGCTCGGCGCCGCCGACGATGTTATTCTGCGCAAGCGCGGCATCGAGTTCGTTGATGGCACAGCGCCGGGGTTTGCCGCCGTGCTGGGCGCCGCGCCGACCAAGGAGATTGCCGTCCAGATTGCCCAGGAGCTCCAGCAAAAAAATATCTATGTCTTTATGTCGGCGGAGTACAACAGCAAACGCTTCTCAGAACAATTGGTCGAGGCCGGAGTGCAGATTGGCTGGCCCACCCGGCTGGTCTCCTTCGGTCCGGACGTGACGGCAACTGTCTTTGCCATGGGCTTCGCCACTCGCGCTGCCCTCTCCTTCGGCGGCATTGAGCCGGGCGATTACCGCAAAATCCTCATCTATAACAAGGACCGCATCTTCGCCTTCGCCCTGCCCCTGGGCTACGTGACCGACGAGTGGTATGCCAACGCCGCCGGCGCCGTCAACTTCGGCTTCCCGACGGTGGCGGACACGCCCATCCCCGAGATTCTGCCCTCCGGCATCTGCACCTACGAACACGTTGTTTCCAACATCACCCACGACAAGATTGTCTCCAAAGCCGTTGAAGTCCGCGGGCTTAAAGTCAGCGTGACCGCCCTCCCCATCCCGGTCGCCTTCGGTCCGGCGTTTGAGGGCGAGCGAGTCCGCGGCGAGGACGTCTACCTCGAATGCGGCGGCGGCCGCACGCCGATGGTTGAGTGGGTCACCAGCAAGCGGATGGAAGAGGTTGAGGACGGCCGGATTGAAGTCATCGGTCCGGAGTTGAAAGACGTTGAGGCGGGCGCCAAACTGCCGATAGCTATCGTCGCCGAAGTTGCCGGCCGAAACATGCAGGAAGACTACGAGCCAATCCTGGAGCGCCAGATTCACCACCTCATCAACTACGCCCAGGGTATGATGCACATCGGGCAAAGAGACATCGCCTGGCTCAGGGTGAGCAAACAAGCGGCGGCCAAGGGCTTGATGCTGAAGCACATCGGCACCATCCTCCACGCTAAGCTCCACCAGGACTTCGGCCGCATCTTCGATAAGCTCCAGGTCAAACTCTACACCGAAGAGCCTAAAGTCCGGGAGATGGTCGAGAAGGCAAAAGGCGTCTACGCCACCCGCGATGCCCGCATTGAAGGTATGACCGACGAGACCACGGAGATGTACTACTCCTGCACTCTGTGCCAGTCCTTCGCGCCGAGCCACGTCTGCGTCATCAGCCCGGAGCGCACCGGCCTCTGCGGCTCCTACAACTGGATGGACTGCAAAGCCTCCTTTGAAATCAACCCCACCGGCCCCAACCAGCCCGTGCCGAAGGGCATCACCCTCAACCCGAAGCTCGGCCAGTGGCAGGGTGTCAACGAGTTCGTCTTCAAAGCCTCTCGCGGTAAAATCGACCATTATAACTTTTACAGCCTCGTCAACGACCCGATGACGACCTGCGGCTGTTGCGAATGTATCGCCGCCGTCCTCCCCATCTGCAATGGTATGATGACGGTGAACCGCGAGTACATCGGGCCAACCCCCTGCGGGATGAAGTTCACCACGCTGGCCGGGACGATTGGCGGCGGCGTCAGCACCCCCGGCTTCGTCGGGCACGGCAAGTATAACATCACCCAGCGCAAATTCCTCATCGGCGATGGCGGTATCCTCAGAATCGTCTGGATGCCCAAGATGCTCAAGGAAGAAATCGGCGAACGGCTGGCAAAACGCGCCGCCGAGATGGGCGTGCCCAACCTGCTCGATATGATTGCCGATGAGACTATCGGCACCACCGAGGAAGCCATCATCACCTTCCTGACGGAGAAAGGACATCCCGCTGTCACCATGGAGCCAATTCTCGGTTAAGAAAAGAATGTTTAGTAATGTCATTGTTATGAAAATAGGTACTCCACATTGTCACCCTGAGCGAAGCGAAGGGTCTCGGGGGGGAGGGAGGTATCCCGTCTTCCATCCACCCCACACCGAGATTCTTCCCCCGATTTGCATAGGGGCCAGAATGACAGTAGAGCGTTGGCAAACGTTCTCGGTTAAGAAAGGAGCGATATGCCACTTACCGGAATCGAGATATACAAACTGCTGCCCAAGACCAACTGCGGCGAATGCGGTGTGCCTACCTGCCTCGCTTTTGCCATGAGCCTGGCTTCGGGCAAGGCAGAACTGGCTAAATGCCCGCACGTCTCGGAGGAAGCCAGAACCAGGTTGGCCGAGGCCGCCGCGCCGCCCATTCTCCCCATCACCATTGGCATCGGTGAGCGCGCGCTCAAGGTTGGCGGCGAGACCGTCCTCTTCCGCCACGAAAAGCGCTTCGAAAACCCAGCCGGCCTGGCGATGCTGGTCAGCGATAATATGGACGAGGCGGAAATCAACGCCCGTCTGGAAAAGACCAGGACGCTCAAGTATGAGCGGGTAGGCCTGACCCTCCACCCCGACCTGGTGGCAGTGAAGAACGATTCCGGTGATGCTCAGAAATTCGCCGCTCTTGCCGGCAAGGTGAAGCAGAATAGCGACTGCAATATCATCCTGATGAGCGCCAGCCCCGATAACCTGGCGGCCGCCCTCAAGGTCTGCG
>JBGOXU010000203.1:0-2873 GCA_041479305.1 Dehalococcoidia bacterium | reverse complement strand
GGCAGCGGGCTGGGGAATGCCGGCGGCTTGATGGCGGCGGCCACTCCCATCCACAACCGCTCCCATTCCCTCGACGTGATTGTCCCGCCCCTCGCCACTGTTTTCTTCAAGAGCACCGGCAGGTAGGTCTGGTATTGCTACGAAAATAGGAATCCGATTGCCAGGATTGTCATTCCCGCCTCGTATCGGTGTACGGGGTAAACGCCGGCTTCAGCCAGAAGGTTCAGCCTGAAGGCGTCCTTCGGCTGAAGGACAGAGGCGGAGATGAGGCGGGGTCTGGATCCCGACTCTAGTCGGGATGACAGGTTGTATCAAACGCATTATTCTCATACCTAGTGGTGAGTGTTGCATATACTCGTGAGGCATTATGGGTAAACTTCCCAAACCAACTCAGGCTGACACCTTTTCCCCCCGCTGTAAGGTGTGCAACGCGATGGTCGTCTTCGACCGCACGCGGCCGCTACCGAAAATCTGGCGCTGTCCCTACTGCGGGGCGAAGAATGTCACCCAGCCCAAGCCCGAATAGATAAGTGGTATACTACTAGCTGTCGTTGCGAGCCCTTCCGCAGAAGGGCGAAGCAATCTCCGTTTGTTGAGATTGCCATCCTTCCAGGGAAGGACAATGACATTAATGAGGCCGGAAATCAGCGCGAGGAACGACTCCTGGCGATGTGTCTGGACATCTGGCTACGGGGGTGACATGAGCGGTTTTCGATTACTGAAAAACGAATCGGGCGCGCGTGTCGGCGAGCTGACTACAGCTCATGGCACAGTCCCCACGCCGGTCTTCATGCCGGTGGGGAGTGGGGCGGTGGTCAAGACGCTGACGCCCGAAGAGGTCAAGGAAATCGGCTTCCGGATGGTTCTGGCCAACACCTACCACCTCTACCTGCGTCCGGGCATCGACCTGATTGAGAAGGCGGGTGGTTTACATAAGTTTATGGCCTGGGACGGTACCATCCTGACCGATAGCGGCGGTTTTCAGGTCTTCAGCCTTTCGCCGCTGGTCAAGCTGAACGAGGAAGGCGTCAAATTCCGCTCGCACATCGATGGCAGCGAACATTTTTTGTCACCGGAGCTGGCAATCAAATACCAGGAAGCCCTCGGCGCCGACGTTATTGTGGCACTCGATGAATGCTCCGCCTATGGCGATAGCCTGGAGAAGGTCGAGCAGGCGATGGCGCGGACCAATCGCTGGGCGGAGCGGTGCCGCAAGGCCCACCGCCGAGCGGACCAAGTGCTCTTCGGAATTGTACAGGGCGGCGTCTACTCTGACCTCCGCCGCCGGTCCGTGGAACTCCTGACCGCGCTGGACTTTTCCGGCTATGCCATCGGCGGCCTGAGCGTCGGCGAACCGAAGGAAGTGACATTCAGGACGGTCGAAGAGACCGCCGCTTTGCTCCCCGAAAACAGACCGAGATACCTGATGGGCGTTGGTTCGCCGGAGGATTTGGTCGAGTGCGTGGGGCGGGGCATCGATATGTTTGACAGCGCCCTGCCCACCCGCGTCGCCCGCAACGGGTCGCTCTTCACGCCGGAGGGGCGGCGCAATATCCGCAACGCCGGGTTCAGCCGGATGGAATCGCCCATCGACGCCAGTTGCGACTGCTATACCTGCCGGCATTTCTCCGCCGCCTACCTGCACCACCTGTTTAAGGCGGAGGAGCTTCTCGTCTATCGCCTCACCACCATCCACAACCTGAGGTTTCTGAGCAACCTGATGCAGAGAATGAGAAGCTCGATTCTGGACGGCACTTTCGCGTCGTTTAGGAATGAATTTTTGTCAACCTACCAGCCCACGAATGAGCAGACACGCGTGGAGCAAAAAGAAAAGTGGCTGAAGTCAAAAAGACTGACAAACAAGGAGGTATGAACATGGATAGCCAGATGGAATTGAACCAGGAAAGACTGCGACTGCGGGACAAGTTCGGTAAGGCTCTGCCCGGACTGTGGAAGGCGGAGCAGGTCGTTCTGGACGAGGTGTACAAAGATGGGGCGCTGCCGGCCAAGATTAAGCGCCTGCTGGCGATGTGCGTGGCGCTGGGCGTGGGCTGCACCAACTGCATCCTGGGGCAGACGACAGCCGCCATTGACAAAGGCGCCACCAAAGAGGAAATCCTGGAAGCCCTTTCCGTGCTCTTGGCCATCCGCGGCACGACCGGTATGGCCGAGTCGCTGAGGGTGATAAAGCTGATGGAAGAGAAAGGGATGGTTTAGCCCACGCTCTTCTCTACCCACTCCAGGTAGTCCGGGTTCCCGCCCACAATCGGCAGGGCGATGATTTCCGGCACCTTGTAGCTGTGGACTTTCTTCACCAGCGTGATAATATCGGGCAGGAGCGAGGCTTTAGTCTTGGCGATGAGCAGGTTCTCCTGCGCCGAATCGAGCTTGCCTTCCCACCAGAAGTAAGAATCAATCTTTGGGATGATGCTGACGCAGGCGGCTTTCTTCTGCTCGACGAGGATGCGGGAAATCTGCTGGGCTTCTCCGGCGCTGGCCGCGGTGATGAAGACGACGACGTAAGAATCGGCCATCTTGCTACACAATCGCCAGCATCTTATCGACGGCCGCCTTGGCTTTGACCCGGATTGACTCGGCCACCTTGACTAAAGGCGCCATCTCCTCCAGCGACCAGAGCACCTTTTCCAGCGTGATGAGCTTCATATTGGGGCAGACCGCCTGCTCGGAAGCAGGTATGAAGACCTTGCCGGGATTTTCCTTCTTGAGGCGGTGTATAATCCCCACCTCCGTCCCCACGATGATTTCTCTGGCAGAGGTCTCACGGGCAAAGCGGCAAAGTCCGCTGGTGCTGGCAACCACGTCTGCCAGGGCAGCTACCTCCGGTTTGCATTCCGGGTGCACCACCACTTTAG
>JBGOXU010000202.1:0-2883 GCA_041479305.1 Dehalococcoidia bacterium | reverse complement strand
GATGCCACCACCCTGGCGAATGAGCTTTTTGGCGATTACCGGGGCAAGTACAACGTCTTTGTCAATGAGCTCCTGGCGCTCTATGTCGAAGCCAAAGACACCAATGTTGTCGTGCTGTTCAACCCGGGGGGCTGGGGGTCGACGCGCTCGGAAGACACGACGGGCTGGGCCAGCATCTTCGATGGCATCCGTAATGAACTCCAGGTGCTCGGCTATAACACCCTGTTCGTCAACTACCAGCGCACCGAGGATAACCTGCGCGGCGCCATCGATGAGTTTGTTGAACTGCTCTCCATATATCCGACCAAGACTGATACGCTGGCCAAACGGGTAGAGTTTCTCACCACCCACATTCCCGATTTGAACGTGATTGTGGCCGGGGAGAGTAACGGAACGGTTATCTCGGACAGCGTGATGAACCAGCTCCGCTACAACCCGCGAGTCTACAGCATCCAGACCGGTCCGCCTTTCTGGTACCGGCCACTGATGCGGGAGCGGACGTTGGTGCTCGATAGCAACGGAACTATGCCGGATGCCTTCAGTGAGGGCGAGGTCGGTGTCATCCTAATGGAAAGCGCCAAGTCTTTACTTGGCTTGACGCCCAGAAATGAAGGCCCGGGTCGAATATTTAACTTCTTACGGGCACCGGGGCACGACTACCGCTGGCAGTACCCCAACGTCTATTACCAGATAACCAACTTCCTCGAAAAGAACTTCGGTCTAAAGCAGTCATAGCTGTGAAGGAGGCTTGAAATGCCTGACAAGGTAGTTCTGGCTTATAGCGGCGGCCTGGACACGTCGGTCGCTATCAAGTGGCTCAAAGATAAGTACAATGTTGACGTTATTGCCGTAACTGTCGATGTCGGCAACGAGCAAAAAGACGTTACTGCCATCAAGGAGAAGGCGCTTAAAGTCGGGGCGGTAAAAGTCATCGTCGCTGATGCCAGGGAGACCTTTGTCAACGACTACGTCTTCCCATCGCTCAAAGCGGACGCCATCTACGAGGGCCAGTATCCCCTTGCCACGGCCTTCACCCGCCCGCTGATTGCCAAAGTTATGGTGGAGGTGGCGAAGGCGGAGGGCGCTAAATTCATCGCTCACGGCTGCACCGGCAAGGGCAACGACCAGGTGAGAATCGAGGTGGGCATCTATACTCTGGGCCCGGGACTGAAAATCATCGCGCCGGCCCGCGAGTGGGGCATGACCCGCGAGGAGACCATCAAGTACGCCCAGAGCCACGGCATACCCGTGCCCGTCACTGTCGCCAGCCCCTACTCCATCGATGAGAATGTCTGGGGTCGCAGTATCGAGTGCGGCGTGCTGGAAGACCCGTGGGTGGAGCCGCCGGAGGACGCCTTCAAATGGACGAAATCACCGAAGGACGCCCCGGATGAGCCGACCTACGTGGTGATTAGCTTCGAGCACGGCGTCCCGGCCAAGCTGAACGGGAAGCGACTGGAGGCGATGCCGCTCATCAAGAAACTGAACCAGATGGCGGGGGACAACGGCGTGGGCCGAATCGACCATATTGAAAACCGGCTGGTGGGCATAAAATCAAGAGAAATATATGAAGCGCCCGCTGCCACCGTCCTCCTGCAGGCGCACCAGGCGTTGCAGGCGATGACCCTCTCAAAACCGCAACTGTGCTTCAAGCAGAAAGTGGCGATGGAGTATGCCGACCTGGTTTACAACGGCCTGTGGTTCACCGCCTACCGCGAGGACCTGATGGCGTTCGTTAACTCCACCCAGCGCTTTGTCACCGGCGATGTCCGCATCAAGCTGTTCAAGGGAAGCTCGATGGTGGTGGGGCGGAAGTCACCCTTCTCTTTGTACGACTTCAGCCTGGCGACCTATGACAAAGGCGATAAGTTTGACCAGAGTGATGCGCCGGGCTTCATCCGGCTCTGGGGTCTATCTGCCAAGACACAGGCTAGAATTCAGGGTATAAAGACCGAGGCAGAAGAAGAAGAGTAGAATGAGCCACATTCGCGGGCGCTTCCAGAAGGCGGCGGACAAAAAGGTCGCCGAGTACATTTCCTCGCTCCTTTTTGACTGGCGGCTGTATAAGCATGACATCAGTGGCAGTATCGCCCACGCCAAAATGCTCGCCAAGCAGGGCATCATCGCCCGGACGGAAGCCGATGTCATTATCAAGGGACTGGAAGCCATCGCTGCCGAGATTGAGCAGGGTAAGTTCCAGTTCAAACCGGAGCAGGAAGATATCCACATGGCTATTGAAGCCCGCCTCATCGAGAAGGTCGGCGAGGTCGGCGGCAAGCTCCACACCGCCCGCTCGCGCAACGACCAGGTTGCCCTCGATATGCGCCTCTACACCAAAGAGGTCATTGGCAAGACGCTGACCGCGCTCCGGGACTTCCAGAAGACACTGGTTGACGTCGCCGAAGCCAACAAGTCGGTCGTCATGCCCGGCTATACCCACCTCCAGCCCGCCCAGCCCGTCCTCTTTGCCCACCACCTCCTTGCCTATTTCGAGATGCTACGGCGGGATATCGACCGCTTTGTCGAATGCCTGCGCCATACTGACGTGATGCCCCTGGGGAGCGGGGCGTTGGCCGGCGTCACCTACAACATCGACCGCGATTTTGTGGCGAAGGAGTTGGACTTCAGCCAGATGAGCCAGAACAGCCTGGATGCTGTTTCAGATAGGGACTTCCTGCTCGACTACGAAGCGGCGGCGGGCATCTGCATGATGCACCTATCGCGACTTGCCGAAGAGATTATCCTCTGGTCTTCCGCCGAGTTTGGTTTCATTGAGCTTGACGAGGCCTACACGACGGGCAGTAGCATTATGCCGCAGAAGAAGAACCCGGACGTGGCCGAGCTGGGGCGGGGCAAAACGGGTCGCGTCTACGGCAACCTGAT
>JBGOXU010000201.1:0-2888 GCA_041479305.1 Dehalococcoidia bacterium | reverse complement strand
AGGAGCAGACCCAGCCGGCTCGGCGTGCCCTTGGCAAACCAGATATGGCTGACCGGGCAAGCCAGCTCGATGTGGCCCATACGCTCGCGGCGCACCTTGGCTCTGGCGACTTCAACGCCGCACTTATCGCAGATGACGCCCTTGTAGCGGATTTTCTTGTATTTGCCGCAGTAGCACTCAAAGTCCTTGGTCGGACCAAAGATTCTTTCGCAGAAAAGGCCGTCTCTTTCCGGCTTGAGGGTGCGGTAGTTGATGGTTTCCGGCTTGGTTACTTCGCCATAGGACCAGCTTCTGACCTGTTCCGGTGAAGCGAGAGAAATTCGTACGGCATTAAAATCATTAATCTCAAGCATTTTCTTCCTTTACCTCTTTTGCATCTCTAAGCGCTTCAAGCTCTTCCTTCAAACTGGGCATCTTTTCAATCGGCTCTTCACCAGCTTCAACCTGCTTGGTCTCTTCCTCGCTGATTACTTCAAGGGCGAGGCCGAGACTTTGCAGCTCTTTGACCAGCACTTTGAACGACTCCGGGACGCCGGGCTGAAGAATATCGTCGCCCTTGATGATAGACTCGTAGGCTTTGGCGCGGCCGGTAACGTCATCCGACTTGATAGTCAGTATTTCCTGGAGGTTATGCGCGGCGCCATAGGCTTCCAGCGCCCAGACCTCCATTTCACCGAAGCGCTGACCGCCGAACTGGGCTTTGCCGCCCAGCGGCTGCTGGGTGATGAGGGAGTAGGGACCGGTGGAGCGTGCGTGCACCTTATCCTCCACCAGGTGGATGAGCTTCATCATGTAAATCATACCCACGGTCACCGGCTGGTCAAAAGGTTCGCCGGTGCGGCCGTCGCGCAGGGTAACGCGGCCGAAGGTCGGCGGGATTTTACCTTCCCGGGTCGCCTTTTCGACGGTGTGCTTCAACTCGGCGGCGCTGAGCTTGCGGCTCGACACGCCGAGCTCCTCCAGCCACAGTCTGAGGCAGGCATCCTTGGCCACGCCGAGGTGTTCGTCACTGAAGATTTTCTCCGGGTCGAAGCCCTGCGCCTTGAGCCACTCTTTGGCCAGGGCAATTCTCTCCACCGGCTCCTCAACATTCGGACTGGCGCCGGTCAGGACGGCTTTCTGGACAAACCAGGTGCGGCACAGCGAATCTTCAATGGTGGTATCGCTGGCGCCGTCAAAGATGGGGGTCTCCGCTTTGAAACCCAGGTTGTGCGCCGCCCAGCCCAGGTGCGTCTCCAGAATCTGCCCGATGTTCATACGGGAGGGGACACCAATGGGATCGAGAATCATGTCAACGGGTGTGCCATCGGGGAGGAAGGGCATATCTTCCTTGGGCGCGATGAGGGCAATGACGCCCTTGTTGCCATGCCGTCCCGCCAGTTTATCGCCCACTGAGATTTTACGTCGCTGGGCAATCCAGACCTGCACCCACTGGTTGACCCCGGCGGGCAGGTCATCACCGCTGTCTTTGCGGTTGTAGATTTTAACGTTAATGACTTTGCCCCACTCCCCGTGCGGGACGCGGAGTGAGGTGTCTTTCACATCTCTCGCCTTTTCACCGAAGATGGCGCGGAGCAGTTTTTCCTCGGCGGAAAGCTCGGTCTCACCGCGCGGGGTGATTTTACCCACCAGGGTATCGTCCGGGCCGACTTCCGCGCCGACGCGGATAATACCCGTTTCGTCCAGCTCGCGCAGGCTTTCTTCGCCTACATTAGGGATATCGCGGGTGATTTCTTCCGGGCCCAGCTTGGTATCGCGGGCTTCCGTCTCGTGCCGGGCGATATGAATGGAAGAGAACTTATCGTTCTCGACCAATCGACTGCTGATAATGACGGCATCTTCGAAGTTATAGCCTTCCCAGCTCATAAACGCCACGACGACGTTCTGGCCGAGAGCCAGCTCGCCATTCTCCGTAGCGGAGCTGTCCGCCAGGACCTGGCCTTCCTTGATACGGTCGCCCTTGTTAACCAGCGGCCGCTGGTTAATGCAGGTGCCCTGATTGGTGCGGACGAACTTCAACAGTTCGTAAGTATCTTCCACACCGTTGCCCCCGGTGATGACGATGCGAAATCTTGAGTCGCCTTTTTCATCGATGATGCCGCTGATATCGGTGACGATACCGGCGTGACGCGCGAAGAGAATCTGTCCGCTGTGCCGCGCGGCTTCGATTTCCATACCTGTCGCCACGATGGGGGCTTCGGGACAGAGGAGGGGCACGGCCTGCCTCTGCATGTTGGCGCCCATCAGGGCGCGGTTGGCATCGTTGTGCTCCAGGAAGGGGATAAGCGCCGTCGCCACGCTAAACACCTGCTTGGGCGATACGTCCATCAGGTCGATTCTTTCCGGCGCTTCGAGGAGGTAGCGGGCGCCGAAACGGCCCTCCACCTTCTCCTCGATAAACTGGCTCTTCTCGTCGAGCCGGGCGTTGGCCTGGGCGATAAAGAACTTGTCTTCCTCATCGGCCGGCAGGTAAACGACCTCATCCGAGACGAAGGGGACCACCTTGATTTTCTGCCCGTCCAGCTTGGCCAGCTTCGGGGCAATCTTATCGGTGATGACCGTCCTCGCTTCAACTACGGTCTTGCCCTTGTCCTTGACCGCCTCACGGGTCGTTCTGCCAATAAGGCGCTTAGCGTCGCTGTCCAGCTCGCTAATTACTTTGCGATAGGGCGTCTCGATGAACCCGTACTCGTTGACGCGGCTGTAAGTCGCCAGCGAGCCGATGAGACCGATGTTGGGGCCTTCCGGCGTCTCGATGGGGCAGATGCGGCCGTAGTGGGAGACGTGGACGTCGCGGACCTCGAAGCCCGCGCGTTTCCGGTTCAGGCCGCCGGGGCCGAGGGCCGACAGGCGCCGCTCGTTCGCCAACTGCGCGAGCGGATTCGTCT
>JBGOXU010000200.1:0-2892 GCA_041479305.1 Dehalococcoidia bacterium | reverse complement strand
GATGACGGGGAAAGCTACTGAGACCGAGGTATTACTGATAGAAAATATAAGCAGCGATAGGCCTACCGCTACGAAGATGAAATACTTGGACATCTCCATTAGTCTAACATAGAACCGTTGAGGTGATACAATCACTTTAAGGCTGAATAAAGAGATTCTGTCATTGCGAGGGCGGAGCCCGTGGCAATCTCAATAAATAAAATCGAGATTGCTTCGCGATGCTCGCAATGACGGTCTTTGTTGGGATTGTTTCTCCTTCTTCGGAAGGATCGCAATGACAATTCGGGCCAGCGGCAATCGTACACTTGCAACCCTCCTCTTGACCGTAGCTAAGGACAACTGCTACACTCAAGGGTACTATGAAAATCGTCACCGCCGAGCAGATGCGCCGGATTGAGGAGGAGTGCGCCCGGACGGGCATCCCGCCCGATATCCTGATGGAAAACGCCGGCAAAGCCTTCGCCGAAGAGGTGAAGAGAATGACAGGTATTGACCGCCAGCACTTTCTCTGCCTCATCGGGCCGGGGAATAATGGCGGGGACGGTCTGGTGGCCGCCCGCTACCTGCACGAGTGGGGCGCCGCCGTCAGCGTCTACCTCTGCGCTTCAAGGCCAGCCTCTGACAAAAACTACGAGCTGGTCACCCAGCGCGGCATTACCTGCATCGATGGAACGGAAAACAGAGACCTGGTCCGGTTTGACGAACTGCTTGCCTCCGCCACCGTCATAATCGATGCTCTCTTCGGCACGGGCAAGGTGCGACCGCTCAAAGGCATCTACCCACAGGCGCTCGACAAAGTGGCTGAGGCTAAAGCCAGAAATCCCGCCCTCCGCGTCATCGCCCTCGACCTGCCTTCCGGGCTGGACGCCGATACCGGCGCCGTCGACCCCCACACCCCCTATGCCGACGAGACTATCACCCTCGGCTTCCCCAAGCTAGGACTATTCCTCTTCCCCGGCGCAGAGCGGGTGGGCAAGCTGAGCGTGGTGGGTATCGGCATCCCACCGCAACTCGCCGATAGCGTTACCGTTGAGCTTCTAACTGACGGCTGGGCAAAAACCATACTTCCCAAACGTCCCATCGATGCCAACAAGGGGACTTTCGGCAGAGTGCTGGTGGTGGCGGGGTCCGTCAACTACATCGGGGCGGCCTACCTGGCCTGCAGCGGCGCGCTACGGGTGGGGGCGGGTCTGGTCACCCTGGCGACGGCCGCCAGCCTCCAGCCGGTCGTGGCGTCTAAGCTGGCTGAAGCCACCTATCTTCCCCTTCCGGAGTCGCAGGCGGGCATTATTTCACCCCAATCGGCGAGAATCGTGCGGCAAAACCTGGCCAACTTTGATGTGCTGCTCACCGGCTGCGGACTGGGACAGAGCCACCTGACGGTCGACTTCCTCGCCGACCTGCTTTCGGAAAAGAAGCTGCCCAAATTGGTTCTGGATGCGGATGCCCTCAACATTCTGGCTAAGGTCTCCGACTGGTGGCGGAGACTGTTGCCTGATGCTATACTCACGCCGCACCCCGGCGAAATGGGGCGACTGGCAAACACCTCGGTAGAAGCAGTACAATCAGATAGGCTGGGCGTTGCCCTGAAGATGGCGCAGAAATGGCAGAAAACGGTCGTGCTGAAGGGGGCTTACACCGTGGTCGCGGAGCCTGACGGCCGAGCCAGAATCAGTCCCTTCGCCAACCCGGGGCTGGCTTCGGCGGGGACGGGCGACGTGCTCGCCGGGGCGATTGCCGGACTCCTGGCACAGGGGCTAGCTTATTTCGATGCCGCGGCGCTCGGGGTGTACCTGCACGGCAAAGCCGGCGAAATGGTCAGAGCGCGACTCGGCGATGCCGGGATGCTCGCCAGCGACCTCCTCCCTGAACTGCCGCTCGCCATCAAGCAATTAAAGGAGAAGTGATGCTACTCGCCATCGATATCGGCAACACGTCCATACATGTCGGCGTCTTCGAAGGTGAAGAACTGCGGGCGACCTGGCAGATTGCCAGCGATGTCCACCGCAAGACCGATGAGTATGCCGTTATCCTTCTCGACCTGATGGCGCACCACGGCCTGAAGACCACCGATATTACCGATGCCGTGATGTGCAGTGTCGTGCCGCCGCTGATTGGCACTTACGCCGAGTTTTGCGAGCAGTACCTGAAGATTACACCTCTCATCGTCGGCGCCGGGGTCAAGACGGGCGTGAAAATCAGGATGGATAACCCGCGGGAAGTGGGCGCCGACCGCATTGTCCACGCCGTGGCCGCGCACCAGCTTTACGGCGGTCCGGCCATTATCGTCGATATGGGCACCGCCACCACTTTCGATAGTATCTCGCGCGAGGGCGACTACCTGGGCGGAGTGATTGCGCCGGGCATAGGTATCGCCGCCGAGGCGCTCTTTATGCGGACGGCGATGCTGCCGCGCGTCGAGCTTACCCGGCCCAAAAAAGCCATCGGCACGAACACCGTCACCGCGATGCAGTCAGGCCTTGTCTTCGGCTACGTCGGGCTGGTGGAAGGCATCATCGCCCGCATCCAGGCCGAGCTGGGCGAAAAGGCGACGGTCGTGGCGACCGGCGGCTACTCGAAGATTATCGCCAAGGAGACCAAGATTTTCGATGCCGTCAACCTCGATTTGGTGCTGATTGGGTTGAGGCTAGTTTATCTGATGAATAAGGAGTGAAGCTGCAACGCATTTGTTGTCATTGCGAGGAGCACATTCGCTTCGCTCAGTGTAAACTAAGCGACGAAGCAACCCGTCCAAAACGGGGAACTACGGATTGCTTCCCCTTCTGTGGAAGGGTCGCAATGACAGTACGCTGGGGGGGTTCAGAATTTAGAGCCTGGGGTTTGTGACTCTCAAAGGGTGATATTATGTTAACGAACAAGACAATAGTGCTC
>JBGOXU010000199.1:0-2924 GCA_041479305.1 Dehalococcoidia bacterium | reverse complement strand
TTAGCCTTATGCCCGGCGAGGATTCTCTCAGCAGTGGCATGAGCCTCTTCGATGATGGAACGAACTTCATCATCAATCTGCTTAGCTGTTTTATCACTGTAGTCTTTTTGTTCAGAAATCTCGCGACCGAGAAATACTAATTCTTGCTTATGACCAAAGGTTCTCGGTCCGAGTTTATCACTCATACCAAAACTAATGACCATTGCCCGTGCCAGCTTGGTCGCCTCCTCAATATCTGAGCCAGCGCCTGTCGTAATTTCATTGAAGATTATCTCTTCAGCGGTACGCCCGCCCAAGGATGTAGCTATCATATCTTTAATTTGAGCGCGTGAAGTGAGGTAGTGGTCTTCAATAGGCAGCTGGCGCGTGTGACCCAGCGACATTCCACGCGCCACAATCGACACCTTATGCACCGGGTCGGCATTGGGCAGCATTTTGGCAACCAAAGTATGGCCGGCTTCGTGGTAAGCGGTGATTTCTTTTTCCTTCGGGCTGATTTTGCGGCTTTTCCGCTCTGGACCGGCGAAGACACGGTCGATGGACTCCTCGAACTCCTTCATACCGATGGTAGGCTTGTTCCGCCGGGCGGCGAGAATCGCCGCTTCATTGACCAGGTTAGCCAGGTCGGCGCCGCTGAAACCGACAGTTTCCTTGGCCAGGGTCTCCAGGATGACTGAATCGTCAAGGGGCTTGTCCTTGATGTGGACTTTCAAAATGGCGATTCGTCCGGTGATGTCCGGCCGGTCCAGCATGACTCTGCGGTCGAAGCGTCCCGGACGGAGCAAAGCGGGGTCGAGAATATCGGGTCGGTTGGTTGCCGCCATCACGATGACGCTGGTATTGGTATCAAAACCATCCATCTCAACGAGAATCTGGTTAAGGGTTTGCTCGCGCTCATCGTGGCTGCCACCCAGCCCCGCACCGCGATGACGACCGACGGCGTCAATCTCATCGATGAAAATAATGCACGGCGCGTTACGCTTCGCCTGTTCGAAAAGGTCGCGCACGCGGGAAGCGCCCACGCCGACAAACATCTCGACAAACTCACTGCCGCTGATGGAGAAGAAAGGCACATTGGCTTCCCCGGCGACGGCTTTTGCCATCAGCGTTTTGCCCGTGCCGGGCGGACCGACGAGCAGTACGCCTCTAGGGATGCGCGCGCCCAGCTTCTGGAACTTCTCGCGGGCTTTGAGGAACTCGACGACCTCCTGAAGCTCCTGCTTGGCTTCCTCAACGCCGGCAACATCGGCAAAGGTGACGGTGGCGCGGTTGGGGGCAAAAACGCGGGCGCGGCTCCGCCCGAAGCTCATCGCCTGGTTATTGGCGCCGCGTGCCTGCCGGAAGAGGAAAAAGAGCAGGGCACCGAAAATCAGGATGGGCAGGAAGTTGAGCAGGAGGCTGCCCCAATCGATTCCGGAAGAGCCTTTGACGTCAACTATGACGCCGTTGAGGTTAAGACCAGTGATTTCGTAGATGCTGGCATTGCTCTCCTTGAAGGCGGTCAGCTCACTGCCGTCTTTAATCGTGACGAGGAGGGTGTCCTTATCCACCTTGATTTTGGTGATTTCGTTCTTCTGGGACAGCTCGATGACCTGGCTCAGGGGAACTTCCTGAGGTTTGTCCGCCGCCGGCAGGAGATAAGAGAAAAGGGCAATGCCCGCCAGGAGCAGGGCGATATATATCAGACCATTACGCGTCCAGCTTTGTCTCATGTTTACTCCGAAAAGTGCAATCCGCTTACATTATACCAAATAACCGCTGAATACAAAACAATCTTCCGGTCACCCCGAGCGTAGCGAAGAATGACAGAAAGCAGTGGGATTTCGGTGTGGCTCAGAGGCTCTGGTACGTCTCTTGCATCAGGCGGGCGTCCGCTTCCAGGTTGGGGCTTTCGCAAATCACCAGTCCTTTGATGCCATAGTCCTTGAGGGCGCGCATAAGGTCCTTGTAGTTCAGGTCGGACTCTTTCAGGTTAAGATGGTTCAGCTCGCCCTTGGCGCTGAACCGGATGCCGGAGATGTGGAAGTGCATATTCTCCAGGGCGGCTTTGCCCAGACGGCTCTCCACCTGCTTCAGTGTGGCGATGAACTCATCATAGGTGTTGTTTTTGCCGTTGCGGGCGTGCCAGTGCGCGAAGTCGATGGCGGGGGCAACGCCGTCAAGCTCGGTGCTCAGGTTCAGAATCTCCTCCACCGTGCCGAACTGGCTGCCTTTGCCGGTGACCTCGGGCCGGACCCAGATTCGATTGCCCTTGCGCCGGAGCTGGTTGACCACTGTTTCCAGGTTCTTCTTGATGACGGCATAGGTGTCCTGCGGGGAGTCGCCCACATAGAAACCGGCGTGAAAGACGACTGTCTGCGCCCCGCACAGCCACCCGATGTGCGCCGCCTGCAGAAGCCGGCCCTGGCTGGCGGTCACTTTCTCCGGCTCGTGGGAGTTGAGGTTGATATAGTAAGGAGCGTGAGCCGACAGCTTAATATCGAGTCGTTTGGCGGTATCCGCCACCACCCTGGCTGCCGCCTCGCCCATCGAGACACGCTGGACGAACTCGATTTCCATCGCGCCCAGCTTGAGCCTGGCGAGGTGCTCCATCCCGGCCAGTGTCGAGGGGTCCGTGGAGCCGTGAGGCACGCCGCCCGTCCCAAAATAGAGCCTATCCATTTCTCTCCCGGTGATGACAAGTGGAGCCAGCGAGAGGAGTCGAACCTCCGACACGCGGTTTACGAAACCGCTGCTCTACCCCTGAGCTACGCTGGCGTCAAGATAAAGTATAGCATAACGTGTTGAAATTCTGAATTCTAAACCCCAAACCCCTTTAGGATTTAGTGCTTAGAGCTTAGGGCTTTCTGAGAAAGCTAGGGCGTTTAAGAGGGGTCACAACCCCTCTTTCTTTTTCTTCCCCCGCTCCTGCACAGGAGAGGGGG
>JBGOXU010000198.1:0-2926 GCA_041479305.1 Dehalococcoidia bacterium | reverse complement strand
CCAAGGAAGCCCTCAAGAGGTTCAAGACCCTGCGCGGCGTCCTCGCCGCCTCGCCGGAAGAGCTACAGCAGATTCCCGGCATCGGGCCGCACAGCGCCTTCGGCATCAGGCTGGTGCAGGAGGTCGCCCGCGAGTTCCTCAAAGAGAGAATCCTGGACAGGCCGTTTCTGAAGTCAGCGCAGGAAATCTTCGACTATCTCTACCACTCCATGCGCGACCTGAAGAAAGAAGTCTTCAAGGTCGTCTACCTCAACAGCCAGAACCAGATAATCGATGCCGTCGACCTTTCCGGGGGCACGGTGGATGCCAGCTCTGTTTATCCTCGCGAGGTGATGGAAGGGGCGCTCAAGAGCAGCGCCGTGTCGCTCGTCTTCGTCCACAACCACCCCTCGGGCAATCCCGACCCCAGCCCGAACGACCGGGACCTGACGCGCCAGCTGGTCTATGCCGGCAAAACTATGCGGATAAAAGTGCTCGACCACATCATCATCGGGGACAACAGGTATTTCAGCTTTGCCGATGGCGGGTTGATAAACGAGTACGAGCTTGATTTCCTGAATCTGAAGTTGCGCGGCACCTCAGAGGCCAGGCGGCGGCTTTACGACGCCCGGCGTTAGCAGACGTCTACACCTTCTGTCTTGAGGAGCAGTCGCTTCATATCCAGCCCGCCGGTAAAGCCGCCCAGTTTGCCATCGGTGGTGAGGACGCGGTGGCAGGGGACGATGAGCGGCAGGGGGTTCTGGCCGAGGGCTTGTCCCACCGCCCGCGCCGCGCGGGGTTTGCCAATGTGCGAGGCAACCCACTGGTAGCTTCTGGTCTCGCCCCATGGGATGGTGCGGGCCGCCTCCCAGACCTGGCGCTGGAAGTCGGTGGCTCTGGAAAGGTCGAGTCGGTCGGGGAAGTCAACTTTCTCGGCGCGGTAGTATGCTTTGAAGCGGGCAATCAGGTCTTCGAAAGGCCCCTGCGACTGCGTTGCCTGCTGAACGGCAGCGCCGAGTTCTTTGGCGGCATCTTCCGCCGAACAGCGGGGCAGGGTGCAGCGCCGTAATCCCGCCTTGGACGCGAGCACGCCCATCCAGCCCTGTAGCGTGCCGAGAACGCAATAGAAAAGTTGTTCAGTCATTCTGGCCTCTGGCCTAGACTCAGGAACGGTCCTGCTGTTCTTGGCGGCGGCGCTGGATATACGCGCCGAGGACAATGAGCGCCATTCCGACGAGGATACTGACCAGTATTTTGACCAGCTGGGGGATATTCATACTGAGGAAGTAGACGACGGTAAAGACGCCGGCAACGATGGCCACGGCGTAGGCCAGGGTGTGCGCTTTGAAGGGCTTGCCCCGAACCACCCGGTAGATGAGCCAGCCGATGACAACCAGCGAAGCGATTACGGCAACTGTCACTAACATCCTCACCACCCCACACTCTCGAAGAATTTGCCCAGGGAAGCGAACATGCCGATGGTCAGGAGCAGGGAAATCAGCCGGCCGAGCTCGGACAGGTACTTCACGTACTGCACTGCCAGGTAGCCCACGCCGGAAAGGCAGAGCAGGATGCCGAAGCCGTATAGGATGTAGTTAATTTTCATATTTCATCTCACCTTATCCCGGCTGGGCTGGGCGGGGTTCTATTACTTGTTTGGGCGGGATGGGAAACGAACCGGGACTGATATTGATAATGATTCTCCGTTCGATGTTGTCCCGCCTGACACGTATCGAGTACTGGACGGATTGCCCCTGGGTGACGCCACCCGGCACAAGCTCCACCGTGTCGATAGACCATTCCATCTGGGCATTGCTCAGCGCCGGTATGGTTACCTGCTGGGTCAGCAGGTCGCGGACTTTCTCCTGGCTGCGCCAGACCGAGGCGTTGACTTCCGCGGTGTAGCCGGTCAGACGATGGTTGGCGATTTCATAGTTGAAGAATACCTTTTCGCCCCAGGCCACCCAAGTCTCGTAGGTGGTGGCTTCCGGACGCAGCCAGTAATCAGGGTCAACGGTTTGCGGACGTTCGCCAGCCGTAATGCGGAAAGTATCGTATACGCCCGAATAGCCATCGACGACAAAGATGGCGATGATGGCAAAGAAGCAGAGGAGGGTCAGGTAGAGATATATGTCACGGCGTTTGGTCATAGCGTTCTCTCATTATATCACAGGATGGTAAAATACAATATGGGCGCTAGTGTGGTGTATCTAACGCTTCGTTAGCACACTCGGCAACCATACCGACGAAAGTCGGTATCCAGAGATAGTGGCACGGACTGGATTCCGGCTTCCGCCGGAATGGTACGAGATGTGGGAGGCTAACGCCATTTAGGAATCACCACACTAGCCTGGTTCGATTTTTGGCGAGTTGCTTGGCATTGTCATTCTGAGCAAAGCGAAGAATCTCGATAGATTCATTGAGATTGCCACGTCCCGATTCCATCGGGACTCGCAACGACATCTGTCCGCAGCCAGAACCTAACCGCCCCACTAGTCCGGGATTTTGGGGCCGCCCACGGGCCAGACATCAATAATGACGATAGGCTTGGTGATGACTTTGGTCACCGTATGGCGCACGCCGGCCGGAATGTGAAAGGCATCACCCCTCTTGACCCGTTTTGTCTCGCCGCCGATGTTCAGGTCGAACTCACCGTCCAGCACGAGGCTGATTTGCTCACAATCGTGGACACTGCCCTCGGTCTCCGCGTTGACGGTCACCTTGGCCAGTAGAATGCCCTTACCCCAGACGTACTCCGCCTTCTCCCCGGGCTTGTAGTCGATGCGGGTGAAGTCACCCGGATACGTGAAGAACATCTCGTTACTCCCTATGCCATTTCTGGCTGAATTACGGCGTAGTTGCCGTTCTTACGCTTGTAGATGAGATTGACATCTTTGGTCTCCGGGTTCAGGAAAAGGAAGAAGGTCTGTCCGGAGAGTTCGAGCTG
>JBGOXU010000197.1:0-2933 GCA_041479305.1 Dehalococcoidia bacterium | reverse complement strand
GGCGCAAGCCGAGTTGAAGGCCGGAATGGACTACCTCGACCTCAATATCGGGCCTGCCCGCAAAGAGGGTGACGCCCTGATGCAGTGGGTCGTCGATACCGTCCAGAAAGTTGCCAGTAAGCCCCTCTCCCTGGACACCACCAACTTGACAGCGATGGAAGCCGGCCTCAAGGTGGCCAAGAACGTCCCCCTGATGAACTCAATCTCCCTCCAGCCCGATAGAATGGAGCAGGGACTCACCCTGGCCAAGAAGTACAATGCCGACCTCATCGGTTTGCTGTGGGGGGCGGAGGGGATGCCCCGTGATGCCAACGAGAGAGCAATGCATGCCGTCGACTTTGTCTATAAGGCAAACCAGCTTGGCATCCCCAATGAGAAAATCTGGATTGACCCCATCGTCAGCCCCATCTCCGTGGAAATCAACCAGGTCAAAGCCTGCATCGAGTTTATGATGATGCTCGCCGAGATTGCCCCGGGATGCCGGTCGGTCGTCGGCCTGTCTAATATCTCTAACGGCACGCCGAATAATCTCCGCCCCTGGCTCAACCGCACCTACTTCATGATGCTGATGCGACACGGCCTTCATTCCGCGATTGTGGATGCCTTCGACACCGATTTGATTAAGATTGCCCGCGGGGAAAGAGCGGACATCGTCAACGTGGTGCACCAGGTAATGGACGGCGAAAAGCCTGACCTAGCCTCGCTGACCGAAGAGCAAGTCAAATACATCAAGAGCACCCGCGTGCTCACCGGCGAATCGCTTTACTCTCACTCCTGGCTGGAAATCTAGCGGCGAATGGAAGTCAAGAACAAGGACTACGGCTACGGGCTGGCGCTTAAAATTGCCCGCGACGAGCTTGCCCATACCGATATTGCCGAACAGTGCCGCCGCAGCGGCGCTGAGCATCTCCCCGACCAAAAAGCAGTCGCCGTTGAATTCGTGAATCAGCCTTACCAGATTTCCCTGCCCGATGGCGAGGTGACCGTGGCCGGTCGGGAAGCGCCCGTGCCGGAGAAGATTCTGGTCCTGCACTATTTCCTTCAGGCAAAAGATGTGCCCCTCACGAATGACCTGATTAGCTTCAAAGAGCTTCCCGAGGGGTCCGGCTACTATCCTACTTTCTACGCCCGCGCCATCAAGCCTCTGGTCAAGCAATTTGGCCACGAACCCCGCAGACTGGCTGAGGTCGCCGCGATTTTGGGCGGCCGCCCGGCCAGCCACGGCGACGTTTCAGTGACGATTGATGGCTTCAGGAAAGTGCCGGTGACGCTCGTCCTGTGGCGCGGCGATGACGAGTTCCCGCCGGAAGGCAACATCCTGCTTGATAGCTCGATTTCCCATTACCTGCCCGCCGAGGATATCATCTTCCTCTGCCAGACCATCACCTGGCGACTGGTCAAGGCATCCGGCGAGCCTGTCCAAAAATTATGACAAATCAGACAGATAAGCTATAATAACGGGCGGGAGGAAGACCTTGAGTGCAATCAGACTGACCATCGATAACCAGACTGTTGAAGCCAGTGAAGGGATGACGGTGCTGGAAGCCACCATCAAAGCCGGTATTTACATTCCTACCCTCTGCTACCACCCGATGCTTTCCGTGGAAGGCACTTGCCGGGTGTGTCTGGTCCAAATCGAAGGGATATCAGATACAGTGACTGCCTGCAACACCAAAGTAAATGAGGGTATGGCGGTCACTACCAATTCACCCCGGCTCGCTGCCGAACGCAAAGAGGCGCTCAAGAAGGTCCTCGCCGAGCATCCCTGCGGCTGTCTCATCTGCGAACGGCGCGACCGCTGCAGTCCCTATGACGTCTGTCTCCGCAACGTTGCCGTGAACCAGCGCTGCGTCCTCTGCCCCCAGAACGAGCAGTGCGAGCTACAGCAAGTGACCGACTACATCGGGCTGGAGGCCGAGGAGTTCCAGTGGAAGTACCGCAACCTGCCCGTTGACACGGAAAACCCGCTCTACGAGCGCGATTACAACCTGTGCATCGCCTGCAACCGGTGCGTCAAAGCCTGCAAAGAGCTGAGAGGTATTGAAGCCATCAAGCTCGTCGACCACGATGGCTCGAAGTGGCCTGAGCCTTCCGATGGCAAAACATTGATAAGCTCCGGCTGCAAGTACTGCTGTGCCTGTGTCGAGGTCTGCCCCACCGGCGCCCTCATCGATAGGCCGGCCAAGCACAACCCCATAGTCAACCGGGAAGAGATTACTAATCCCTGCAGTTATGCCTGCCCCTCCCACATCGATGTCCCGCGCTACGTCCGCCTCTGCGGTGAGGGCAAATTTACCGAAGCGCTCGCCGTCATTCGCGAGAAAGTCCCCTTCCCCGGCGCGCTGGGCCGCGTCTGCATCCACCCCTGCGAGCAAGCCTGCCGACGCGAGATGATTAACGAACCCATCTCGATTAAGTCGCTGAAGCTGGCGGCGGCGGAACGCGGCGAGCCGGACTGGAAGCAGTATGCCAAGAAGCTGCCCGCCACCGGCCAGAAAGTGGCCGTGGTTGGCGCTGGACCCGCCGGCCTGACCGCCGGCTATTACCTGGCCAAACAGGGACACACCGTGACCGTCTTTGAAGCCTTGCCCGTTGCCGGCGGTATGATGAAAGTCGGCATCCCGGACTACCGCCTGCCCCCCGAGAAACTTGAGGCGGAAATCAATGACATCAGGGCGGCCGGTGTCGATATTAAGCTGAACACCAGGATTGAATCCCTGGACGAGCTTCTCAAGAAAGGCTACAATGCCATCTTCGTCGCGCCCGGCGCCCACAAGGGACTGAAGCTGGGCGTCAAGGGTGAAGAGAACAAAGGTGTCATCGATGGCGCCACTTTCCTGCGCGAGGCCAAACTCGGCAAGGCCAGCGTTGGCGAGAAGGTGGCCATCGTCGGCGGCGGCAACGTCGCCATCGATGCCGCCCGGACCGCCGTC
>JBGOXU010000196.1:0-2958 GCA_041479305.1 Dehalococcoidia bacterium | reverse complement strand
CCCTCCCACTGCAACTTTCTTAACTAGTGTGGTGCATCTAACGCTTCGTTAGATTGATTAGTAACCATACCGACGAAAGTCGGTATCCAGAGGTAGTCACCTACGGACTGGATTCCGGCTTCCGCCGGAATGGAACGACATTATGAACTAATGCTATTTGCGATGCACCACACTAGAAGTATATAGGCTACTGGGCGTTATGTCCATCAGGCAACCAGGAGGTCTTCCAGCTTGTTGCGGATGTCCCGCGCTACCAGGGTGAGGTAATAGAAGTGGCGCCGGGTCTCGTCGTCAAGGTCGCACCGGTTCAGCGCCCGGTAAGCATTGACGATGGTGCGCACCTGGTCGAGCAGACCCATATGGATGAGGTTGAGGTCCCACATCGGCCGTTTACTCGCCCACCACATCTGACAGCTGTGCTCGGCGCGGTCGAGAAGGCGACGGGCGATTGAGGCATGGCGGCGGCTCTCGTCATTCTTAGCGCATTCCTGGGCTTTCTTGACCACTTCAATGCATATTTTGAGATGCTCCCACTGCAGATGGTGGACCGGATTGTTTGGGTCCTTCCAGAGGGGATAGGGGTTGTTGTGGGCGAGGTCTTCCGCATTGGTGCTCCAGGATGAAGCTTTCGGCTCGATGGTCTCCGTCTGCGGAAAAAGGCCGTTTAGTTCGCTGATGGTGACCATCTTAATCTGCGATTTGCCCAGGCCATTCTGGAGCAGTTCAGCGTGCTGTTCCGCCAGGATGTTCTTCTGCTGGATGTCTTGCAGGTTCTCCGCCTGCGCATCCAGCTCCTCGTAGACTTCCGCCAGGAAAATGCGCTCCCAGTCCTGGATGTGATGACCGAAGGTCTCGGCATCCATCGCCGTGACCACGTAGATGTTCTCGCGCTTGCCGCGCCACTGTTGGAGATGTTCGACGAAGTCCTTGGCTTTGATGCTCTGGAAGCTGATGCGGTTGCTCAGCACGTCATCGCGGAAGAAGACCGCCAGCTTCTTGCCGCCGGTTTCGACGTTGTAGATGACGTCCATCGGCCAGTCGATTGGGGAGGCGATGCCGCTGAGGATGAGCCACTGGTAGCCGGCGCCGGCAATGAGCGGCAGGATATCGCGACTGTAGCACATTTCCGGTGGGAAGAAGCCTTTGGGCGAGTAGACCTTGCCGAAGAGGCGAGTGTTAATCTGGGTATTGAGACTTATCTGGCGGCGCACCTCTTCCTCAGGGAGGAGTGGGAGAATGGCGTGGTCCATTGCCGAGCCGGTAAAATCAATCTGGCCGGTCTGAGCCAGCTCACGGTAGCCATCGATGATGTCCTTATGCCCGCAATCGCCGAGCATTTCGGTGAGCACACCGTTGAAATTGACGGTGGCGCGGGCGTGGGGATATTCCCGGAAAACCTGCAGCAGGGGACGATAAGACTCATCGCTGATTTTTCTCAGTATCGAGGGGTGCTGGGTAGGTGGCTGATAATAATGCAACAACTGTGCCCAGTAAATCATCTTCGCCTCCGGTAGAGGGTCTTCCATTTAGTATATACCATCGGCAGGGCTTATGCAGGGGGCTAGCCGGGATAAGCGGGGTGGGGGCTGCCCGCGGGGATGTAGGCATTCTGCAGGTACTGGACAATCATCCGCTGGGCGTTGAAGTAAGAGCCGTTCATTGCAATTGCCGACCGCATAATGCCGGCAAAATCGTCAGGGTTGCGGTAATAGAGCGGCAGAATCTCAAACTCCAGCTTGTCGTAGAGAGAAGTCACTTCCGTCTGGAGGTCGGTCTCAGTGCGCCAGCCATCGCCCACTGCCCAGCCGGTCACCGCCTCAATGTGTCCCTCAATCCACCACCCATCGAGGACGCTCAAGCTGGGCACGCCGTTAAGGGCGGCTTTCATTCCGCTGGTGCCGGACGCTTCGTGGGGCTTCTGCGGCGTGTTCAGCCAGAGGTCAACGCCGGCGCACAGGTATTTTGCCAGCGACAGGTCGTATTCTTCAAGGTAGACCACCGGGATGTCATTGCCCAGTTCGGCGGCGGCTTGGAAAACACGCCGGATGAGGTCTTTACCAGGCTCATCAGTGGGGTGGGCTTTCCCGCCGTAGATGATTTGAATGCCGCCCGCCTTTTTGACAACCTCGCGTAGCCGATTAACGTCGCGGAAGAGCAGGTCGGAGCGTTTATAGGCGGCGGCCCGGCGGGCAAAGCCGATGGTCAGCAATCCGGGGTCGAGCCGTCGGCCGGTGCGTCTTTCGACGAGCTGAAGTAGCTCTTTCTTCGCCTCCTGGTGGGCATGCCAGATTTCCGCAACGGGAATACGGATGGCGTATCTCAGGTAGAGGTTATCACGCCGCCATTCCGGAATGTAGCGGTCATAAATCTGCTTGAAGGAGGGGGAGGTCCAGGTGGTGGCGTGAACGCCGTTGGTGACAGCATTGATGCGATGATTAACAAATAGCGTCTGGGAGACTTCCTCGTGGCGCATCGAGACGCCGTTGACATAGCGAGAGAAGTCCAAAGCTAACCTGGTCATACTTAAGCCACCGTCGGTACAGCACTGAGTGGTCAGCAGGAAGTTGGTCCGTTCCTCTCCCAGCACCTCCCGCACCAGGTGAAGGGGAAACCCATCATGTCCGGCGAGCAAGGGGGTATGGGTGGTGAAGACACAGTGCTGGCGCACGGCTTCCTTATCAGCGGCGGTGGCTGTGGAGAGACCGCGACCCCACAGCCTCTCTTCGAGAAGCGCCAGGGAAGTGAAAGCCGAGTGCCCTTCGTTCATATGAAAAGCCCGGACTTTCTTATGGCCGATGGCACGGAGGAGAGTCAAGCCGCCAAAACCCAGGACGACTTCCTGGCAGAGGCGGTAGTGGGCATCGGCGCCGTAGAGATAATCAGTCAGGCTGCGCACCCAGGGCGGGTTCTCGGCGAGATTCGTGTCCAGAAAATACACCGGCACGGTAAAACCGGACT
>JBGOXU010000195.1:0-2975 GCA_041479305.1 Dehalococcoidia bacterium | reverse complement strand
AGGGCGCGCTTTGAAGTCCAGCAGAAGGAGAAGGCGACCCAGCTGGAGACCGAGGAGCAGGAGACCGTGGACGAGGACTTTCTGCTGGCGCTGGAATACGGCATGCCGCCGACCGGGGGGCTGGGCGTGGGCATCGACCGGCTGGTGATGCTCCTGACCAACCAGCAGTCCATTAGAGAGGTCATCCTGTTCCCACAGTTGAAGGAGAGACAATAGTCTATGCTTGACCTGAAATTAATCCGTGAAAATCCCGACGTGGTACGGCAGGCTGTGGTAAACCGCCACGATACCGCGCCAATCGATGAGATTTTGCAGCTGGACGCGGAACGCCGCCAGAAAATCGCCGGGCTGGAAGAGCTCCGCCGCGCCCGCAAAGCCGCTGCCAAAGAGAGAAAGATGGACGAGGCGGCAATCGAGTCCGGCCGCGACCTGCGTGACAAGGTCAAAACCCTCGAAGATGCCGTCACCACACTGGACAAACAGCTGGAAGACCTCCTGATGAGGGTGCCCAACATCCCCCAGGCCTCCGTCCCCATCGGTCACAGCGAAGATGAGAACCTGACGGTCAAGACGTGGGGCGAGCCGAAGAAGTTCGATTTCAAACCTATCCCCCACTGGAAGCTCGGCGAAGACCTGGGCATCATCGATTTCGAGCGCGGCATCAAGCTGTCGGGCAGTCGCTTCTACATCCTGAACGGCCTTGGCGCCAAGCTGGAACGCTCGCTCATTACCTTTATGCTCGACCTGCATACCAACGAGCACGGCTACAAAGAGGTCTACCTGCCCTACATGGTCAAGCGCGAGTGCCTCTACGGCTCGGGCAACCTGCCCAAGTTCGCCGACAACATTTACCACGATGCCGAGGAGGATTACTGGTTCATCCCGACGGCTGAAGTGCCCCTGACCAATCTCCACCGCGACGAGATTCTGGCGCCGGGCGTCTTGCCCCTCAACTACGTTGCTTACACCGCCTGCTTCCGCCGCGAGAAAATGTCGGCGGGCAAGGACACGCGCGGCATCAAGCGTCTGCACCAGTTCGACAAAGTGGAGATGTACAAGTTCACCGAGCCCGCCACTTCCAATGATGAACTCGATAAAATGGTGAAAAACGCGGAGACCGTGTGTCAGAAGCTCGGGCTGGCTTACCGGATTTCCATGCTCTGCACTGAAGAGCTGGGCTTCGGCTCAAGCAAGTCGTTCGATATCGAGGTCTGGGCGCCGGGGATTGAGGAATGGCTGGAGGTCAGTTCCTGCTCCAACTGCCTCGATTTCCAGGCGCGCCGGGCGAATATCCGTTATCGCCCCACCCTTGAGGCTAAGCCCCAGTATGTCCACACCCTGAACGGCTCGGGGCTGGCCCTGCCCCGAATCGTCATCACCCTGCTGGAAAACTATCAGCAAGCCGATGGCTCGGTATCGGTCCCGGAAGTCCTGCAACCTTATTTAGGAAGGAGGGTAATCACAAAAGACTAGCTAAAGCATTCTGATGTTCTTAGAGACGGAAGTGGCTGCGGCCGTTTTTCCCCATTTCCGCCTTTTATTGTGGGCGGCAAACGTTAGTTCTAAAGAAAGGATTAATAAGTGCAACAAACAACTGAGACTACCTTCAAAATGAAGGACACCACGGCTAATCCAGCGCCCCTGGGATTGATTGCGTTTGGCATGACCACGGTACTGCTCAATTTTCACAACGCCGGCTTCTACGGTCTCAACACAATGATACTGGCGATGGGTGTGTTTTACGGCGGTATCGCCCAGGTTATCGCCGGCATCATGGAGTGGAAGAAGAACAACACCTTCGGCACCACGGCCTTCTGCTCTTTCGGGTTGTTCTGGCTGACGCTGGTCGGTCTGCTGGTCTTCCCGGCGATGGGCTGGGGCAAGGCGGCGGAGGCGGGGGCGATGGTCGCCTACCTGACGATGTGGGGTATATTTACCTTCGTGATGTTCTTCGCCACGTTGAAGCTCAATAGGGCCTTACAGTTCATCTTTCTCTCACTCGCTATCCTGTTCTGGCTGCTGGCCATCGGTGATGCTACCGGCAATGCTGGCATCACGATGCTGGCGGGCTGGGAAGGTATCATTTGCGGCGCTTCCGCCATTTACACCGGCCTGGCCCAGGTCCTCAACGAGTACTATGGCAGGACAGTCTGGCCAATCTGTCCTGTGAAGAAGTAAAGACGTCAATTCTTCGATTTACGTCGCCCTGACGACCGACCTGTAATCAAGGCAGGAGGTTGTCAGGGCAAGAAGTAGCGACTTGATTTTATTCGCCGCTTTGCCGTAAAATTAAAATCGTTTGCGGGCCATTAGCTCAGTTGGTTAGAGCGCGGTCCTGATAAGACCGAGGTCTGTGGTTCGAGACCACAATGGCCCACTTTGTCCGCACTTCTCGACGATTTCTCCCTGCGCGAACTTCTCCTTTCCCTCCTCGGAGAGGCTATGAAGCGAAAACTGAAGAACCAGACTAAGCCCAACGCCCAGCTTTTCGCCGAGTATTTTGACCTGGTGGCCACGACGCGCTCGGCGTCCTACGCCGCGGAATCGAAGCGACTGCTGACCAAGTTCTGGAACTTCATCGGGGAATTCCCGCCCAGTCATGAACTGGCGCTCAAATTTCTGATACAGTATCAGCAGTGCAAAATCAATACGCGGGCACGCTATGCCTACATTCTCAGCGCCTTCTTCACCTGGTACTGCGGTGAAAAGCTGCCCATCCGAATCAAGACGCCGAAGATTCTTCCCCAGGTAACGCCCAAGGCTGATTTTGACCGCATAATCGCCGCCATGAGGGGCCGGAAGAGCCACCGGCAGAAAATTGAGCGGGATGTCCTGTTGATTGAAACCGGTATGATGACCGGTCTCCGCGCTGGCGAACTTGCTAGCCTGAAGGTCGGGGACCTTCATCTTGATGGCGCTGACCCCGTTCTCCTGGTGCGCGGTGGCAAGGGAGGTAAGGATCGGGCGGTGCCGCT
>JBGOXU010000194.1:0-2976 GCA_041479305.1 Dehalococcoidia bacterium | reverse complement strand
GGTAGACAAAATGGACATCTCTATCCTGCGCGCCATTCTGCTGGGTGGACTGGACAAGCTGAAGGAGGCGGACACGCTCCTGGTCAAGGGGCACAGCGTTGACGACCCCGAGCTGAAATATGGTCTTGCCGTCACCGGCACTATCCACCCGGACCGGGTGGTGTACAATCGCACCGCCAGAGTCGGCGACCAGCTGATTTTGACCAAGCCGCTGGGAACGGGCATCATCAGTACCGCGATTAAGAAGGGATTGGCGGAGAAGCACACCATAGATAAAATCGTCAAAAGCATGACCACGCTCAACCGGAAAGCCTCGGAACTGATGGTGGAAACCGGCGTCAACGCCTGCACGGACATCACCGGTTTCGGGCTGTTGGGCCACGCCTGCGAGATGATTGAAGACACCAGGGTGGGTATGACCATCACCGCAGCGTCCGTGCCGATTTTCGTCGAAGCCAAAGGCTTTGCCGAGATGGGGATGATTCCCGGCGGGTTGAACCGCAACCGCGATTACCGTGAGCCGATGGTGGACATCAGCCCGAGTGTGCCGGGCTACCTGGCAGACATCCTCTTCGACCCGCAGACTTCCGGAGGCCTTTTAATTTCCGTGTCCCGAGACAAGGTGGCGGGCCTGCTGAAGAACCTGCACCGCGCTGGCATTGCTGAGGCGGCGATTATCGGTGAGGTGGTGGCTAAGCCGAAACAGAAGATTGCTGTTATTTGAGAAGCACGCCGTAAGCCCACCCCCTTAGTCCCCTCCCTTGTCAGGGAGGGGGAAGAGATGTAGAAGGGCTGACGCCCCTCTACGGTTGCGCCCCGGCCGCATTCAATATGCCAATCAGCTCCAGTCCCTGTATTATCATGCTCACGGCAATCGCCGCCAGAAGCAGACTGAAAACGCGCGAAATCACTCTCAGCCCGCCCTGTCCGATGACGCTGACAATCTGGTTGCCAAGCATGAAGATTGCCCAGGTAATGATGATGTTGGCGACAAAGGCGACCAGCACCACAGCGAGTGGAAACTGCCCGGATAGCAACAGCAGGGCGGTTATCGTCGCCGGGCCGACGGTAAGCGGCGTGCCGATGGGAACGACGGCCGCCATAATGTCTTCCCGGGTGACTTCAGTCATGCGACCGGTCGTCATGAAGTTGACCGAAAGCACGAGCAGGATAATGCCGCCGGCGATGGCGAATGACCCGACCGAGATATCGAGCACCGCCAGGATGAACCGCCCGAAGAACAGGAAAATAAGTCCGACGGCGGCGGCGGTCAATGCCGCCAGGTGAATCGTCTTGCGGCGCCGCTGCTGGCTCATCCCCTCGGTTATGGCGATAACCAGCGGCGCACTGCCCAGCGGGTCGATGACGATGAAGAGCGGGATGAAAGTGAAGATGAAAGCTTGCAGCAGTTCGTTCACGGCAGACCTCTACTTAAAAACCCTGAAGATGACGTTCAGGACAATCGTTAGAATCAGGCTCAAGACCAGAGACGTCACCAGCGGGAAAAAGAAAGTGAACCCGCCCTTCTGGATGGTGATGTCCCCCGGAAGGCGGCCGATGAGCGGGATTTTATTCCAGAAGACGAAGACGACGCCAAAGATGACCAGAAACAGGCCAATGATAATCAGTGTCTTCCCGAAGCCTTCAAACATACGTTTCAATTATAGCACAGCTAAATACGCCACGAGCGGGATGGGGCCAGTGTTATGTCCGGTGCCGGCTGAACCGAGTAGCCTCTGCCATTGTCCTTCACTGGAAGGATGGCAACCTCAATGAATCGAATAATCTATAGAGACTGCTTCTCCTTCTTCGGAAGGATCGCGGTGACAGTTTTTGGGCGACCGTGTCAAACACGGCCGTTCCGGATAAGGCATCTCAAGGGCGCTTTTGCTTCTCGCCTCGCGCAGAGTATATAATGAGAAAAACATGGGGAGGTAATTCCGGATGACGCTTACTGATGGCCTTTTTATCGCCGGACTGATTATCGTTGCCCTGGCGGCGTGGCTGTTTGTGCCCACCTATATGATGAAGCGGGCGATGCCCAAAGTCATCGAAATCTTTCGCAAGCACAATGCCGTCGGCATTCTGAATGCCAAAACGCTCGATGACCTCGGCCTCGGCCGCAAAGCCCTCTGGAAGCGAATGTGGGGCCGGCGCGACTATAAGCCACGGGCACTCGACTTCTTGGTGCAGACCGGCATCATCCAGATGACCGACGAGGGCAAAGTCTATCTTTCCGAAATGGATTTAGCCAAAGCCACCTGGCTGAAACTGCCCGCCAGATTGAGAGCGCAGATGTAAGATGTCCCGGGATGCTTTCAACGATTTCCTCGCCAGCGCCGATACCCTCCGCATCTACGATAACGGCAAGCTGGTCTTCTCCTCGGACAAGGACCGGCTCATCCCCCTGATGGAGTACCTCGGCGGTGAGGCCGCCCGGCACAAGCAGGTGGTCATTTTCGATAAGATTATGGGCAACGCCGCCGCCCTGCTTGCGGTCAAGGCGGACGCCCGCGAGGTCTTCAGCCCCCTGGGCAGCGACCTTGCCATCCGGACGCTCGATAGCTTCCACATCAAGCACAAGCTCCTCAAGGTCGTCCCCCACATTATGAAGCCGGACGGCCCGGACTGGTGCCCGATGGAAAAGCTATCGGTGGGCAAGACGCCGGAAGAGTTCTACCAGGAAATGAAGCGCCGGATAAAACCCCCGGTGTGTTAGTACTATGTTGCAGAAGTCCCTATGCAAAAAGGAATCCCTCTCCCTCGACGGGAGAGGTTAGGTGAGGGTGATACTAATTCGTGCCCCCTCACCTCAATCCTCTCCCAGAACTGAGAACCCGTTGCAGTGCCTGCGTGGGTATGATGCCGCGTATCTCAACCCGGTCGGAAAACGCCCAGAGCTTGATTTCGAACTTCTCGAGAAAAGCCCTGAAGTCACCCGGAGTTGCCAGCTCCCAGTTCGCCCACGCTCTGGTG
>JBGOXU010000193.1:0-3000 GCA_041479305.1 Dehalococcoidia bacterium | reverse complement strand
GGCAAGCCCGATTCTTTCACCACATAGTCAGCGATACTTCCGAGCACCGCCCGTCCCACTCCACTGCGCCCGTGCGTCGCCAGCGCAATAAGGTCGATTTTGTTTTCTTTCGCATAGCTAACGATAGTCTCCCCCACCGGCCCCTGCAGGGTGACCGCGTCCACCTTCAGGCCCTTGGCCCGGATGAGTTTGGCCGCGCTCTCCAGGTAAGCCCGGACGGCGGCCTCTTCTTTCTGCGATGCCTCAATCCTGGCTTTGGGCGAAACGGGCACTGCCACTGCGGGCACCCCGGGCACTCCCGGCGTGACCATCGTCGTCGGCGGGGACACCACCTGCACAATTACCATCCGGCTATCGAAATGCAAAGCCTCTTCGGTAGCGTACGGCAGAATTTGCTCCGCCAGTCTGGAACCATCCAGACAGACCAGTATTTTCTTGAACACAGAAGCTCCTTTCACTCAGGGCTCTGACTTACTAAGTATAGCACATTCGTGTTGTGCTGAAGGGAGGGTCAAACTTCTTTGAAACGGTGAAGCGTGGCGGGAATCAGCTCGGGAAGGGCGGGATGGATGTGGATGTCCACGGGCACAGCCCGTGGCACTCTTTATTCCAAGCTTCGCTTGACGCCCTTTGGGCGATTAAGTCTCTGTCACCCTAAGTCCTTCGCAGAAGGACGACCGGTCAATTCGGCGGCGGCGCTCTGTCTTATGCTTACTTCAGCTGGCCCTCAACGACTTTCCAGTTGATGTTCCGGAAGAAGGCTTCAATGTAGTCGGCGCGCTTCAGGCCGTAATCGCTCATAAAGGCATGCTCCCAGACATCCATCACCAGAATCGGCGCACAGCCGGCCAGGTGGCTAACGTGGTGCTCATTGACCCACTGGTTAAAGAGCCAGCCGGTAACGTTGTCCTGGTAGACGACTGCCCACCCCACCCCTCTCATCTTCCCCACGGCTTTGAAGTCTTCTTCCCATTTCTCATAACTGCCGTAGGCGTTGCCGAGCGCCTTAGCCAGTTTGCTCGCTTTGTCCAGCGGCGCCTTCCCGCCCAGGTTTTCAAAGTAGTACTCATGCAAGCGCATCCCGTTGAACTCAAAGCCGAAGCGGCGCTTGAGCTCGGCAAAACCGGGGTTAGTGGCGTCCTTGGGCTGGGCGGCAATCAGGTCGTAAAGCTTATTGGTGTTGGTCACATAGCCCTGATAAAGGGTGAAATGGTTCTTCAGCAGTGCCTCGCTGAAGCCTTCCATTCCGATGAGCTTGCCGAAATCCTTTGCCTCGTAGACCATTGCTCCATCTCCTTCCTGCGCCAACGCAGATATGTTTGGATTTTAATACGAAATTACCACAGTCGAACCCTCTCTGTCCAGAGCAGTGGTTCAACTGGCGGTCAGCCGGTCCTTGATAACACACCCCGGGCTGACCAGGCTATTGATTATGGAGCCTGGACTGTGCTCCTCGATACCAGGTTGGCTTCCTCTTTCTATCCCACGGTAAAAACCGCTACAATATAGAATGACGGCAGAGGAAGAACGTGAAAATCCGGGCAACCGCACCGGAACGTGTCGCTCAAGCAGGAGGAGGTTACCATGCACCACCTTAATGAACTGAAGAGAATAGGACAGTCAGTCTGGCTCGACTTTATCAGCCGGGACCTCATCCATAAAAGTATCACCAAAGGCACCGAGACGAATTCTCAGCACAGCGGCGGCGGGGCGCCCGCGTCCAGCGTGTCCTGTGGGGTTCAACCAGCACCAAGAGCCCGGCCTATTCCGATGTACTGTACGTGAAAAACCTCATCGGTCCTTACACGGTGAACACCTTGCCGATGGAGACATTGGAAACTTTCCGCGACCACGGCAAGGTTGCCCGCACTATTGACAAAGACCTTAATGAAGCGAAAAATGTGCTGGCCGGTCTGGCTGAAGTCGGCGTTGACCTTGACGCCATCACGGAACAACTACAAAAAGACGGCGTCAAAGCCTTCGTCGATTCGCTCGACCAGCTGCTGGCAGCCCTGGAAAAGAAGATGAAGGGGCTGGCCCGGTAACCGGGTAAAGAAAGGAGCCGTAATGGCGAAGTGGGAATGCCTGGTCTGTGGCTATATCTATGAACCGGAGAAGGGCGACCCGGATGGTAATATCCCACCCGGGACACCCTTTGAAGACATCCCCGATAGCTGGGTCTGCCCCAGCTGCGGCGCGGACAAGACCCAGTTCAAGAAGCTGGACTAAAGCCTATTTGGAGAGTATCTCGTCCACCTTCTCGGCATCGATATCCATTATGTAGGGAATGCCGGAGACCTCGGCAGCGTCTTTCGTCAGCGACATTATGTCGTCGCGGGTGATGTACTGGAGGGCGAACTTCCTCGCCCCGGCCATCAACTGCTGGAGGCCCTGCGTCAGGCGGTCGTAGAAGGTGTACATGCCGATGGCCGCCGGCGGAATCCTCTTGAAGTCGTCACCGTATTTTTCTTTGAGGCCGGCTGTGGCGGCAAAAGTGCGGAAGATGGCTTCTTCACGCTCGTGGGCCGTCTCCATTCCCTCCACCGCTTTCTTCCCCACCGTGTTGCCCACCATTGCTGCCGCCTGGCTGGCGCGGCCCATACAGATGGCTTTAATATAGGGCGCCCCCAGAGCCAGGCCCTTGAATATTTGGTCTTCCAGGGCAATGCCGCCGGCAATGGCGCAACTCGGGATGAACTTGCCTTTCTTGTCCAGGCGCGAGAGGTAGTTGTATAACATCGACTCGATGTAAACAGTCGGGACGCCCCACTCGTTCATCATCCGCCAGGGGCTCATCCCCGTCCCGCCACCCGACCCGTCCACGGTGAGCAGGTCAATCTTTGCCTCGGAAGCGCATTTCACCGCCCGGGCCAGGTCCGCCGGCCGGTAGGCGCCGGTCTTGAGGGTGACATATTTGGCGCCCGCCTTGCGCAGGCGCGCCATCTCATCGATAAAGTCCTCGATGTAGCTGTCCTCATCGACCATCCCCAGCCGTGAGTG
>JBGOXU010000192.1:0-3004 GCA_041479305.1 Dehalococcoidia bacterium | reverse complement strand
GCTTCTGTGCCATCGGGTCGAGCTTGTCCAGGAAGAGGATAACCGCCAGTTTGTGCGGGATGGTCACGTTCAAACCACGGAAGTTCATCGCCCGGGCGCCGGCCACTGCTTTGCTCAGGTCTTCCTTCTTGACCCGGCAGGGAACGTATACATAGTCCAGCCCAAGCTTTTGGAAGGCGGCGTTATGTATCACCGACGACATCGCGTGCTCAACGGGGTCGCCGAACAGCGCGCAGACCCTGGTCTTGCCCATAATCTGGTAGCTCATCGCTTCAGCACCTCGTACAACTTCCTTAAGTCCCATACCGTAATCTGGCCCGCCGCCGATTCCTTGCCGGTTTCGATGGAGGCGTAGGTGAAATCCCCGCCGACGAGCGGGCACAGCACCCGGCTAACGGAGCCGAGCGGCCCCATCGCGAAGGAGACGACTCTTGCCTGCCGGAAGTCGGCAATAAGCTGCAACGCCGTCAGATTATCCTCGAACTTAGTTGCCGTAGTGACCACTTTACCGATATCCGCGCCGGCTTTCATCTGTCGCCGCACTATCCCGACCAGTTCTCCCAGAGGCGGCGTCCCCTCAAAATCGTGGTAGGAGAGGAGGCATTTCGCCTGCTTCTTGACCTGCGGCACAATTTCCACCAGGTTCTCCGTGGCCAGCTCAAGGTCAACAATGACCGGCTTCAGCTCAAGGGCACTCAACAACTCCTTCACTCTATCAACTTCCCCTCCCCGCCACCCCCCGCCCTCTTCCTTCCGGCGATTGCAAGCAATCCAGGGCTTGGTCAGCTTCGCCGCAACATCCCGCCAGCCGGCGCCAATCAGGTCAATGCGCACTTCAAATAAATCGACCAGCGATTCAACGTTCTTTACCGCCTCAACGTCACTATTGACAATGACCGCGCAGATGCGAGGGCGCTTCATACCGCGAGTACCTCGGCAACAAGGACCGGGCTGACTTCATCGCTCATAATAACGTCACCGATTTCTTTGAGCAGGACGAACCTCACCTGCCCGCTCTCGACCTTTTTGTCGTGGCGCATTGCCTTAAGGATTGCGCTCGTGTCCAGGTCGGGCATTCTGGCGGGCAGGCCGGCCTTCTCAACAAGGGTGATGAGCCGGTCAACCTCGCTGTAGCTGAGCAGTCCCATCCGGTTGGAAATCCGCGCCGTCGCTACCATGCCCACCGCCACCGCCTCGCCGTGCCTGACGCCAAAGTGGGAGACCGACTCAATAGCGTGGCCGATGGTATGCCCAAAGTTGAGGATGTTTCTCAGGCCGGCGTCCCGCTCGTCCTTCTCTACTATCTCCGCTTTGATGCTGACGCACTGGTAGACCGCTTCTTCGAGAGCGGATATATCGAGCGCCCTTAGCTTCTCGACGTTCTGCTCGAGATAGACGAAGAATTCCTTGCCACGGACGGCGGCGGTCTTGATAGCCTCAGCGAGGCCGTTGGCCAGCTCCGCCTTGGGCAGAGTCTTCAGGGTATCGGTATCCGCGATGACCAGTCTGGGCTGGTGGAAAGCACCGATTTTGTTCTTTAGCCGCTCGTGGTCGACAGCCACTTTACCACCGACACTGCTGTCAACCTGCGCCAGGAGAGTCGTGGGGAGCTGGACGAAAGGCACCCCCCGCAGGTAAGTCGCGGCGACGAAGCCCGTCAGGTCACCAATCACGCCACCCCCTAGCGCCACAATGGGCGTTGAGCGCTCGGCGTAGGCGTCCGTCAGTTGCTCGTAGAGACGGACAGCATTATCGAGTGATTTCTGGTCTTCTCCTGCCGGGACAACTAGGGTCGTCACCTTGAAGCCGTTCTTAGTCAGCGACTGCTCCAGCACTTCACCATACCGGCTCTTGACGTTAGGGTCGGTGATAACCACCGCCTTGCCGGCATATCCCTTTTCCTTGAGAAAGAGACCAACCAAGGTCAAAAGACCCGCCCCAATCAGGACGTCGTAGCTGTACCTGGCCAGGTTCACCCGTATTTTTTTCATCTTCTCAATTTACGACTTTTTCTTCACGGAAACAAGGGTCTGGTGGATTTTTTTGCAGGCATCGATGATGTCTTTCAGTTCTTCGGGGGTCACCATCTGCTGTCCATCCACGAGCGCTTCCGCCGGGCTGTAATGCGTCTCAATCATCAGGCCGCTGGCGCCGGCGGCAATAGCGGCACAACTCATATTGAAGATGAGGTCGCGCCGGCCGGTGGCGTGGGAGGGGTCGGCGATGATGGGCAGGAAAGTCTCCTTCTGGATTGCCGGCACCGCGCCCAGGTCGAACGTGTAGCGCGTGTAGTTCTTGCCCTTACCCACCGGGATGATGCCCCGCTCGCAGAGGATGATGTCCTTGTTGCCTTCGGCGGCGATGTACTCGGCGAAGGAGAGGAACTCCTCGATGCCGGCGCCGAAGTGCCGCTTCAGCAGGACGGGCTTGTTTTTGCGGGCGACACGGGCCAGGAGGTCCTGGTCGTACATATTGCGGGCGCCGATTTGCAGGATATCGACGTACTCGGCAATCATCGCCACCTGGCTTTCGCCGCGCACTTCGGTGATGACCGGCATTTCGAACTTCTCGCCAGCCTCTTTAAGCCAGAGCAGGGCTTCCTCGGCTTCTTCCCAGCCGATGCCCCCCAGCCCCTGGAAGGAGTGGACGGAGCTCCGCGGCTTGAAGATACCGCCCCGCAAAATATGGGCGCCGGCCGCCTTGATGCCCTCGGCGATGCGGAACACCTGCTGTTTGCTTTCGATGGCGCACGGCCCGGCGATGAACACCGGCTCCCCACCACCGATGCAAACATTCTTGACGTTGATGACGCGGGAGGCATCTTTCTCCACGACGTATTTGCTGTACTCGCGGCTGATGAGCTTGTAGGGGATTTCGATGCGCAACACCTCTTTGACGCCGGGGAAAAGGGCAAGGCGGGAAAACGGCACTTTGCGCTCATCGCCCACCAGTCCGATGATGGTCAGGTGCTCCCCCCGCGAGACATCCGCCCTCAGCCCGTGCT
>JBGOXU010000191.1:0-3015 GCA_041479305.1 Dehalococcoidia bacterium | reverse complement strand
CCACGCCGTTTACCAGCAGGCGATGGGCTTCTGCCTCTTCAACAATATCGCCATCGCCGCCAAGTACGCGCTGAACAGGTACAGTCTCGACCGCATTGCCATCATCGATTTCGATGTCCATCACGGCAACGGCACCCAGGAAGCCTTCTACGAAGACCCCAGGGTCTCGTACATCTCGACCCACCAGCACCCCCACTACCCGGGCACCGGCACCATCGAGGAGACGGGCAGCGGCAAAGGCAAGGGCAATATCGTCAACGTCCCGATGCCCATCGGCTGCGGCGATAGCGAGTACTCGCTCGTCTACGAACAAATCGTCAGACCGGCCGTCCGGCGCTTCAAGCCCCAGCTCATCATGGTCTCCGCCGGCTATGACGCGCACTGGGCCGATGAGCTATCGATGGCGCAGTTGAGCGTGACCGGCTTCGCCAGAATTACGCGGACAATCCGGGAGCTTGCTGAAGAATTATGCCAGGGGCGTTTAGTGCTCACCCTGGAGGGTGGCTACAACCTCAGAGCGCTAGCGGAATCGGTGAAGGCAACTTTCGACGCATTGCTCGGCAGTGAGAAGATAGAAGATACGTTAGGTCCCCCACCCTACCGCGTCGCCACGCCCAACCCGGCGACTCTCATTGAAGCCGTCAAGAAACTGCACGACCTGCCTTAGGCCGGCTTCTTGTGCTCCGGGGAGATGGGGCACCGCGCGCAGTCCTCTTTGCACGGCTCCACGTGGATGGTCAGGCTGGCCGACTTCAGCTTCCCGCCGATGTCCTTTTCCAGGTGGTCGCACATCTCGTGAGCCTTTTCCAGGCTGACATGCGCCGGCATCACCAGGTGCAAATCGATGTAGCGCTGACTGCCCGCTTTACGAGTCCTCAGCGCGTGGAAATTAACCAGCTCCCCGACGTGTTCCAGAATTGCCGCCCGGACGATTTTCTCTTCTTCCTCGGGCAGGCGCACGTCAATCAGTCCACCGAAGGACTTGCGCAATACTGTGTAGCCCGACCTCAGAATCAGCGCTGATACGCCGATGGCCAGAATGGGGTCGATGATATTCAATCCGGTGAAACGCACCACCGCCAGGCCCACCATCACGGCGCTCGTGGAATAGATATCGGCGGTTATGTTGTAGGCGTTCGCTTCCAGGGCGATTGAATCGCTGGCGCGGGCCACCTTGAGCAGGTGGCGGGAAAGGAAGATACTGCTGACAACGGAGACCGCCATCACGCCGATGCCCGCCTCCTCCAGCGCCACCTCGGTCCGCCCGCTGACCATGCGGACCACCGAGGAATAGACAATCAGGATGGCGGCGGAGAAAAGCAGGACTGCCTGGACGATGGCGGCAATGTTTTCTACCTTGCCGTGGCCGAAGGGGTGCTCCCTATCGGCGGGCCGGTCGGCAACGACCACGGCGAAAGAGGTAAGCCCGACGGCTAAGACATCAAGAGCGCTATCCGCCGCCTGCGCCAGGACGCTGATGCTGCCGGTGATGACGCCAACGGCAATTTTGAGCACCACCAACCCGCTCACCACGGCCAGTGAGAGCTTTGCCGCTCCAATCCTTGAAGAGAACACCCGTCATCACCTATCCTTTAGCCCGGGCCGCAAACGGCAGCCAGCTAACAAACTTGCCCCACTCCTTCTTGTCCCAGGTCACCAGGAGCATTGGGGCAACGCAAATCGAGTCAAACGTACCGGCAATGAGACCAACTACCAGCACAACGACAAAGTTCTGGATTGACGCGCCCACAAAGAACATCAGGGCAAAGACAGTGATGAGCGTGGTGATGATGGTGTTCAGAGAGCGGCCCAGCGTCTCAATCAGGCTGCTGTTGACGACGACCTCAAAGTCCGGGCTGATGCCGAGGCGCAGGTTCTCGCGGATTCTATCGAAGATAACCACGATGTTATTGACACTGTAGCCGATAATGGTCAGAATGCCGGTGATAAACATCAGGTTGACCTGCCAGTTGAGTATGCCGCCGAGGATAGAAAAGACGCCCAGGGCGATAAAGGCATCGTGCACCAGGGCGATGACGGCACAGGTGCCGTAGCGGATGGGGTGCGGCATACGGCGGAAAGCCCAGGTGAGGTAAAGGAGAATGCCGATTGACGCGATGGCCACGGCAATGACCGCGTTCTGGGCGGTCTCCCCGGCAATCATCGGCGAAACCGAGTCGAACTCCGTCTCGGTTAGTTTGCCGAACTTCGCCGCCAGGCCTTCTTCCAGGGCTTTCTTCTTGTCCGCGTTGAGCTCGGGAGTGCGGATAAGGTAATCGCCGGCGCCGGTGCGCTGGATAATAACGTCAGTGTATCCCAGGTTCGCCAGCTCCGTCGTTAATTGCGGTTGCTCCACTTTCTGCTCGAAGTCGATGGTCAGCATCGACCCGCTGGTGAACTCGATGCCCGTCTTCAGCCCGAAGGTAAACAGGGAGAGGAGGCTGACCAGAATGAACACCAGGGAAATGACGAAAAACCAGAACCGTTTGCCAGTGATGTTTATCATTATTCTTTCCTCACGTAAGAACTGAATAGTGACAGCTTTCCCGCCAGCCCGGTGCCGACGAACAGGCGCATCAGCGTCCGGGTGACCACGATTGCCGTGAACATACTCACCGCCACACCGATGAACAGCGTCGCCGCGAAGCCCTTCACCGGCGCGCTGGCGGCGACACTGCTGCCCAGCCAGTAGAGGATACCGCAGACGATGAAGGTGGTGACGTTGCTGTCCCAGATTGCCGTCCAGGCACGGTTAAACCCGGCTTCAATGGCCGCTCCCAGCGTCCGCCCCTGCCATAGCTCTTCTTTCAGGCGCTCAAAAATCAGGATGTTGGCGTCCACCGCCATACCCAGTGATAGGATAAAGCCGCCCATACCGGCCAGGGTCAGGGTTACCGGGATGAGCTTGAAGATTGCCAGCACCAGCACGCCGTAGAACAACAGCGCCAGGCTGGCCAGGAATCCCGACAGGCGATAGTAGGCAATCATGAACAACATCACCAGGACGACGCCGAT
>JBGOXU010000190.1:0-3043 GCA_041479305.1 Dehalococcoidia bacterium | reverse complement strand
TATTTCTGGCCAGCCACGCCTCGGACTTCGTCACCGCCGAGTATATCAGGGTGGACGGCGGCTTCGCTCAAGGAGCCAATACGCCAACCCCCTTTAATCAGTAGAAGGAGGAATTACTAATGCCCTATGGTTCCGGTAAATACAATTACGAGCTGGTGGACTGGGCAAAACTGCCCCAGGGACTGTCCTTCCTGGACGTTGGCGGCATTTCCACCGATGCCAAAGACAACGTCTACGTGCTGAATCGCAGTCAGTACCCGATTATGGTCTTCGACCGCGAAGGCAATTTCATCAAGAAGTGGGGGGAGGGGTTTTTCAATCGGGCGCATGGCAGCACCATCACGCCCGATGGCTACATCTGGTGCACCGATGACAGAAACCACGTCGTCGCCAAGTTTGATGCCGATGGCAAAGTGCTGATGACGCTGGGCACCAAGGGACAGGCAACCGATACCGGCTACGTCCGCACCTGGGACTTCTGGGAGAGCCTGGGCCGAATCGTCCGCGCCGCCCCGCCCTTCAATCGCCCCACCGGCGTCGCCCTCAACTCCAAGGGGGAAATCTTCATCGCCGATGGCTACGGCAACGCGGCAATGCACAAGTTCAGCGCCGACGGCAAGTTCATCCTGACCTGGGGCGCGCCGGGCGGTCGACCGGGTGAGTTCCGCCTGCCGCACAACTGCCGTGTCGACAAGAAAGACCGCGTCTGGGTGGCTGACCGCGAGAACCACCGCCTCCAGATTTTCGACTCCAAAGGCAAGTTCCTGGGCCAGTGGACTGATTTCGTCCGTCCTACCGATTGCTGTTTTGACAGGGATGGCATGGTCTACGTCTCCGAATTAAGTATGAGGGTGAGCGTCTGGACTCCAGACGGCAAGCTGGTCGCCCGCTGGGGTAATCCCGGCCTCAAGAAAGAAGAGGCGCTCTTCATCGCGCCGCACGCCGTGGCCGTGGACTCGCGCGGCGACCTGTATGTCGGCGAGGTGTCCAATACCTTTGCCGGCATCGATAGGGGCGCCCGAACCATCCAGAAGTTCGTGAGGGTCAAGTAAAAGGAGACACAGGATACCAGTTCTCCCCCTTTGGCAAAGGGGGATTAAAGGGGATTTGGAATTCCTCTCAATCTCCCTTTAGGAAAGGGAGAGGTTCTGACAAAGATTATTTTTGGCAGTCTCGGAAGGAGGCAAGATGTACGATATTGTCGGTTTCGGCGAAGTCCTTATTCGACTATCGACTCAGAACTTTAACCGTCTGGAGCAGGCGACTGCCCTCGACATCAGAGTCGGCGGTGCGGAGCTGAACTGCGTCGTCACCGCGCAGAGGCTGGGGATGAAGTGCGGCTACGTCACCCGTCTGGCGAAGAACCCGCTCGGCCGGATGGCCTTCAACAAAATCCGCGAGCAGGGCATCGATGCTTCCCAAGTCCTCTGGTCGGACTCAGACCGGCAGGGCATCACCTTCCTCGAGTTCGGCGCTATGCCGCGACCGAGCGCCACTTTCTATGACCGCGCCAACTCGGCAATCTCCAGGATTCAGCCGGGGATGGTGGACTGGGACAAAATCTTTTCCGAAACGAAGGCTTTCCACTGCACCGGCATCACTCCGGCCCTCAGCCCGAACTGCCTCGCCGCCACGGCTGAAGCGCTGAAGAAAGCCAAAGCTCAGGGCGTGCAGGTCAGTTTCGACCTTAATTACCGCGCCAAGCTGTGGTCTTCGGAGCAGGCGAACGCGGGACTCAGTCCCCTGATGAAATACGTTGACATCCTCGTCACCACGGAGGAGGACGTTTTCCGCGTCTTCCAGCTCAAGGGCACCGACTGGAATGACGTGGCGCGCAAGCTGGTGGACAAGTTTGGCTTCAAGATTGTCTGCATCACCCTGCGGGAGGACATCACCGTCTGGCGCAATAACTGGACGGCCATCGCCCTCAAGGATGGCAAAATCTACGAAGACCGCAAGTACGACATCGAGGTCGTGGACCGTGTGGGCGCGGGCGATAACTTTGCCGGCGGCTTCCTCTATGCTTATATGACTAAGGACGGAGATGTCCAGACGGCGCTGAAGTATGGCAACGCCTGCGCGGTGCTCAAGCACTCCAACGCCGGCGACTACGCCTTCTACACTAAGGAAGAGGTGGAGACGCTCGTGGCGGGGAAAGGCAGCCTGCGCATCGCTCGCTAGACGTCTTCGTCATTGCCAGTCCATCCGTTCCCCTGGTGTCTTGTAGGGTCGGGTTTTCAACCCGACCGCCCTTCTGTCATTCAGCAGAAGGACGACGAAGCAATCTGGGTTGGGAGGGTCCATACCCCGGTAGGGTCGGGTTTCCAACCCGACCGCCCTTTCTCATTCCCTGCAGGCGGAGGCGAAGCAATCTCAACAGATAAGGGTCAACCGGGGGGGCGCCAGCCCCCCCTCTTTTTTGTTTCCGCCAGGTGCCGGGACAATCCTTCCGGTACGTGTAGTAGAAGAAGTCAAAACAGGACACTTTACAATATGTGGTAAAATAAGGCATATTTGGTTTATTCAAATGAAACATATTCAGAGCAATTTACCAGCTGAAGCCCACACGCCTATTTATAATTGGCACAAATATTGGGCACGTAAAACATGGAATGTGGTGGGACAATTTGTAGAAAATTATTGCCCCAAAGATGGTATTGTACTTGACCCTTTTAGTGGAAGTGGAGTTACCGCGATAGAAGCTCTCCGCAGAGGACGGCGAGCTATAGCAGTTGACATTTCTTCAATTGCCAACAATATTCTAACGGCTACAATAACCCCTGTTAACTTACTTGAGCTTCTTCACGCTTTCGAGCGAATAGGCAAGAACGTAAGAGGCAATATTCTTGCTCTGTATCAAACGGAATGCAGAACTTGTCATAAGCAAATAGAATTCGATTGCATGATTTGGGAAGGCAATAAACCGAAGGAAGTACGCTATAGATGTCCCAACTGTGGCGATAGGCAAGAAGCAGGCTGTGATTTACTGACTTCCGACAAAGACCTTCTACATGAAATCGACCAAAAGAATATCACATTTCCG
>JBGOXU010000189.1:0-3055 GCA_041479305.1 Dehalococcoidia bacterium | reverse complement strand
TTGACAATGCGTTTCGTGCCGCGGAAAAAGGCGAATATGGAACATGTCAGCGCTGCGGCAAGCCGATTGATCCCGCGCGTCTCAAGATCTTTCCCGAGACGCGCTACTGCGTAACTTGCCAAGGTGAGCTCGAACGGCAGGCAAGACGTAGGATGGCTTGAAAGTCAAGACTTGCCCAGCTTGCCGACCTCTTTTTCAATCACGCTCTCGTCCAGTTTCTTAAAGAGTGCTTTGGGCTCGCCTAGTTTCTGCCCGGGGGCGAGTTGGCTCGGCGCCCAGCGCATCCCCGCCGCAGAAGGCGAGTAGACCAAAGCCTCGTGTGACCGCGTGGGGGCATTCATTTCAACGCCCCTGCTTTCCTCGAACGTTCTAACTTCGAAAGTCCCCGCCAGATTGCCCCCGCCCCGGGATTTCAGTATAATAGTCTCAATTCGCACTAAAGGCCCGGAAGGGGTTTGTTTTTGGCTCAAACGCGCTCCTCAAAACCTAAGTTGTTCTACGGCTACTGGATGCTGGCCGTAGCTTTCCTCTATCTCCTCATCATGTCCGCATGCGGTGTCGGCGCTTTCAGCTTCTTCGTCCGGCCGCTTCAGGATGAGTTCGGGTGGGGCCGAGGGGAAATCATGACCGCTTTCACCATCTTCTTCCTGCTCACCGGCCTCTCGTCGCCGGTAGTCGGCAGCCTGATTGACCGCTTTGGCGTTAAGGGAGTCGCCGCCACCGGGGCCGTGCTCGCCGGTCTCGGCTTTGTTTCGCTCACCCGATTACAGGGGCTCTGGCACTTGTATCTGGCTTATACCTTCATCGGAATCGGGCTGACCTCTTTCGGCCCGGTGCCGGCCAGCACCATCGTCTGCAACTGGTTCAAGAAGCGGCGCGGAATGGTCATCGGCATCATGTCCTCCGGGCTGGGCGTTGGCATCCTGCTCGTCGCGCAATTGCTCAGCGCTTTCATCATCCCGTCATTCGGCTGGCGCACCGCTTACCTGGTCCTCGGCGCCACTGCCGGGATACCCGTTATCCTCACCCTACCCTTTCTGAGAATAAGACCGGAGGAGATGGGACTACAGCAGTACGGCAGTGAAACGGCACCGAATGGGGACGCCAGTCAACCGTCCTCTTCAATTGGGGAAGGAATCACCTTAAAGGCGGCACGGAAGACGCCGGCGTTCTGGCTCCTTATCGTTTCCTTCTTCCTCGGCGGTTACAGCGCTATGGGGCTGAGCCAGAACCAGGTGCCCCACCTCCAGGACATCGGCTTCCCATTGTCCAAAGCCGCTATCGCCCTGGTCGGGCTGGGCATCGGGAGCGCCATCGGCAAGTTTATCTTCGGCTGGCTCTGCGACCGCATCCACCCCCGGTTCGCCTGGGCAATCAGCCTGTCTCTGCTCGCCGGCGGCGTCATCTTCCTCCTGAGCCTGAAGGAAGACTCGTCCGTGGCGCTGGTCTGGCTCTATGCTATTTTCAACGGACTGGGCAACGGCGGCTGGCTGCCTACAATGTCAATGCTGGTCAATGTCAACTTCGGGCCGGTCTCCTATGGGTCGATTCTCGGCATGGTCAGCCTGGCCCAGTCCATCGGCTGCGCCACCGGTCCGCTCACGGCGGGATTCCTGTTCGACACGATGCAGACCTACCGGTGGGCTTTTCTCACCTTCCTGGCATCCAATATCATCGCCCTAATCGTTATCCTGGCCGTCCGAGCCCCCGGAAAGAGCCGCGATTAGCCATCTCCCAACCGGCGCGTCGCACCACTAGCGCACAAAGTGGGACATGATAAAGCAGAAAACCACGGGCTGAGTGTAGACTCAAGTGCCAGTTAAAAGGAGTGGCCCTTCGTGGAAGGGTTACCGGGCACTTCCAGATTCAGTTGACAGGTTCGGACTTCAGCTACTTATCTTCGATGCCCAGGTCCTTCAGGTAATCGATTGCATCCTGGATGGTGACGATTTTTTCCGCATCCTCATCCGGAATTTCGACCTTCCGGGTGGGAGTGCTGAACTGCTCTTCAAGGGACATTATCAGTTCGACGAGGTCGAGGGAGTCCGCGCCGAGGTCTTCAACAAAGCTAGCCGTGGGCTTGACCTGGTCTAACTCAACGCCCAGCTGTTCCACGGCGATTGCTTTGATACGCTCGAAAATGGTTGCCACTTTCTACCTCCCTTTTAGCTTGCTCTCATCCTTCACGAGAGCACTTACTGAACCCAGGACGCCGTTGATGAACTTTGGTGAGCTATCGCTGCCGAACCTTTTCGCTAGCTCGACAGCTTCATTAATCGCAATCTTGACTGACACCTTATTATCAAATAAAACCTCGAAGATTGCAAGTCTGAGGATGTTCCGGTCGACCACCGGGATTTGCGCCAGCGGCCAGGCCGGGGCAAAGCGTTTGATGTGCTCGTCCAGCTTCTCTTTGTTCTCGATGACTTTGTGCACCAGCTCGCGGACGAAGCTGCCGTTTTCTTCCGATAGCTCCACCTCAGCGAGAAGCCGGTTGACGACACTGTCCAGGTCGTGCCGGCTTCTGTCCAGCTCGTAAAGTGCTTGCAGAGCGACCCCTCTTGCTTTGCGCCGTTCGCCTACCATAGTCAGTCTAGGCTATTATAGCACAGGCTTGGATAGAGAAAACACTCTGAGCGTGGAGGGACTGACTTTCAGCGATTATCGGCCGGCTCTTGAGAGCGGTCGGCGTCCGGGGACTGGACGGTATACTTATCGGCGGTGAACGGCGAATAGCCCGTGGCGAGACGCTTGCCATCCTCGTAAAGCTCCAGGGCGGCGCCGCAGTTGGAGCACGTTTGATTACGCGGAAAGCGTAACGACCATCCCACGTAGCAACAGCCGCATTTCCGGCATCTACCCTCTAACACAATACAATTGTACCAGACCCCCACGAAGAGACTGTCAAACCACCCCTTAGCCCGTCTGAAGCATTCTGCGGACTCATCCAGATTTGAGATTACCGCCATTCGCCCGATTTCAATGGCTTTCAAACCCGTAGCTTGACACTCAAAACGGTACTTGCTACACTTGCTCTTGTTCCAATGAATAGAGT
>JBGOXU010000188.1:0-3059 GCA_041479305.1 Dehalococcoidia bacterium | reverse complement strand
TTCAGGGAGAACCCCTCAGGGTGAACCCTCTTAGACGCCCTTCAGGGTGGTTCCAGTGATGTCACCAGAACTGAACCCTTCTGGGTGAACCCCGCTTCTAAGGCGGAGCAACGGAAAACGGGGGCTTCGCCCCCTCCCTTGTATCTCAGGACATCGCTAACAAGTGTCATTGCGAGTCCCGATGGAATCGGGACGTGGCAATTTCAATCAATGATGAACAATCTATAGAGACTGCTTCTCCTTCTTCGGAAGGATCGCAGTGACAATAGGAAGGAACGAAATGAAGCAAAGCTCCTGCGGGCCGTGCTGTTTGCATTTGAATTACCCATAGCTGTAAAATTAGCTAGTTTTTACCCTGATGGGGAGCGTCTTGAACATATGAGACTGGCGCAGAAAATGTCCCGGCTGGGCACCGAGAGCGCTTTCCGGGTGCTGGCGCAGGCGCAGGCCCTTGAAGCCAGAGGCATCGATGTTATTCACCTGGAAATTGGCGAGCCGGACTATGCCACGCCGGCCAACATCGCCGAGGCGGCGGCCAGAGCGGTCAAGGACGGGTACACGCATTACTGCAACTCCCAGGGAATCGTCCAATTGCGCACCGCCATCGCCAGAGAAATCGAAAAGACCCGCGGCATTCGGGTCGACCCCGACCGCATCGTCGTGACCACGGGCGACAAACCCATCATGTTTTACGCCATCCTGGCGCTCCTCGAAGAAGGCGATGAAGCCATCTACCCCGACCCCGGCTTCCCCATCTTCGAGTCGATGATTAACTTCACCGGCGCCAAACCGGTGCCCCTTCCGATGCGGGAGGAGCTGGACTTCTGCTTCGACATCGATGAGTTCAAGTCGAAGGTCACGTCCCGCACCAGGCTCATCATCGTCAACTCGCCCCACAACCCCACCGGCAGTGTTCTGACGAAAGAAGACATTCAAGCCATCGCCGACGTCGCTCGTGAGCGCGGTATTGTCGTCCTCTCGGACGAGATTTACGAGCGTTTCATTTACGAAGGTCAGGCTTTGAGCATCACCAGCCTGCCCGGGATGCTGGAGCGGACGATTATGCTGAGCGGCTTCTCCAAGACCTACGCCATGACCGGCTGGCGGCTGGGCTATGCCGTCATGCCCAAAGGCCTCGTCGAGCCGATTGTCCGTATGATTGTGAACAGCGTGTCCTGCACCGCGCCTTTTATTCAGCGCGCCGGCATCGAGGCGCTCACCGGACCGCAGGACTTCATCCCCGGGATGATAGACGAGTTCAAGAAGCGCCGCGACCTCATCGTTGATGGGCTGAATGAAATCCCGGGCGTCTCCTGCCGTAAGCCCAAGGGCGCTTTCTACGCCTTCCCCAACATCAAGAAGACCGGAATGAAGTCGAAGGCGCTGGCCGAGTACCTCCTCAAGGGGGCGAACGTCGCCATGCTGGCGGGCAGTGACTTCGGCAAATATGGCGAAGGCTACCTGCGCCTCTCCTACGCCAACTCCCAGCAGAATCTTCAGAAAGCTATCGATAGAATCAGTGCCGCGCTGAAGAAAGCCAAATAACGAATCGAGGTGGCATAATGAAGCTCACAGGCTACCGGCGACCCGACGGCAGGGTAGGGTTCCGCAACCACGTCCTCATCCTGCCCACGGTATCGTGCAGTTACGGCGTGACCCAGAAGATATCTAACGCTGTGCCCGGCACCATCACCCTGCCCATCGATAGCGGCTGCGGGATGCTGGCCGAGGATATCAAGCTCTTCTCCACTACCATAGTCAACCTGGCGGGCAACCCGAATATCGCCGCCACGCTGGTGGTGGGGCTGGGCTGCGAAGCGCTCTATGCCGAGCAGGCGGCGGCTCAAATCGAGAAGTTCGGCAAGCCGGTGAAGTACCTGACTATCCAGAAGTCCGGCGGCACCATTAAGACCGTCGCGCAAGGCATCAAGATTGCTCAACAGATGGTGGCAGATGCTTCAACGATTAAGCGAGAGCCAGTCTCGGCTTCCGATATTATCATCGGGCTGAAGTGCGGCGGCTCCGACCCTGCCTCCGGCCTCACCGCCAATACTGCCCTTGGGGCGGCGGTGGATATGCTCGTCGCTAACGGCGGGTCGGCCATCATCGGGGAAATTGTGGAGTGCATCGGCGCCGAGAAGGTGATGGCGGAGAAAGCCGTCACGAAGGAAGTGGCAAACCGCATCTTGACCGCCGTGAAGGATTTCGAAGCTCACGTCAAGATGTACGGCGCCGACCTGAGTAGCGGCGAACCGAACCAGGGCAATCGCGAGGCGGGCCTGACCACGCTGGAAGAGAAGTCGCTGGGGTGCATCCGCAAAATCGGCTCGCGACCCATCGTCGATGTGGTGGACTATGCCCAGATTCCCACCAAAAAAGGCCCGATGCTGATGGACGACCCGAGCTACGACGCGCCGTCAATTACCGGCATGGTGGCGGCGGGCGCCCAGATGATTGTCTTTACCACCGGACTGGGTACCCCGTTCGGTATTGCCGTCGCGCCGGTCATCAAGGTCATCTCTAATACTCCCGCTTACGAGCGGATGATGGACAACACCGATATTAATGCTGGCACCATCCTGGAGGGCAAAGAGACTATCAACCAGGTCGGGGAGCGGATTTACCAGCTTATCCTCGAAGTGGCTAACGGTAAGCAGACCAAAGCCGAGGAGCAGGGCGAAAACCTGTGCCAGGTCTGGCGCCGGACGGTCGTCCTCTAGCGGGCGGTTCTCTTGATCGAGTGCAGAACGCGTCATTGCGAGTCCCGATGGAAACGGCACCACAATATATGAAAAAAGGGAGTTGACCAACACATAAGGACCTCACCCTTTTACTTAACTCCCCCTTCCCGATTGGGAAGGGGGTCAAGGGAGATGGGCATCCGCGTGAAATCAAACGATAGAGGCATGCACGAAACTCTGTTTTCACAACAATGACAGTTCTTAGCTAATACAACCTGGAGGAGATTACGATGGATAAGACAGCATCAGCCGTGGTCATCAGCGAACAGGACAGCGTGGCGACCGCCACCCGCCATATCAGCGCCGGCGAGAAGATAG
>JBGOXU010000187.1:0-3059 GCA_041479305.1 Dehalococcoidia bacterium | reverse complement strand
GGGGCAGCTGTGGCCGGTCATCATCATTGCCCTGGGCGCCTGCCTGGTGATGCGGCGGTTCAATGTCTGGCTGGTCAGCCTGATTATCCTCGCCCTCTTTGCCGGCGCGTTGGGCATCGCTTATGCGCAGTACGAACCGGTCCCGACCGAGCCGCCGCCGGCAACGATGAGCTACTCCGAGCCCCGGGACAACCTGAAGACCGCCGCGGTTAATGTCGATTTCAAGACAGGCAACCTAGACATTGGCAATCTTCCGGGCGGTTCGCCCAATTTCATCGAATCGAACGCGAGGGTCGATGTCCGTCGCCAGGATGGCGCCGGCCGTATTGCCATAAACCGCAGCGGGGTGGGCTGGCCCTTCTGGGACGAGGGCCGCGACCGCTGGCACGTCGACCTGGCGCAGGATGTCCCGATGACGGTGAACGCCCGGCTGAATATGACCAATGCCAGTCTGGACTTGACTCAGCTTCGAGTGGTGGACCTGAGGGTGGACGCTGACCTGACCAACGGCAATGTGAAAATGCCTGCGTCAGGCACCGTCTCGGCCTTTGTCAAGGCGGACCTGTCCACCGTGGAGATTACTATTCCGGAGGGGGTCGCCGCCCGGGTCAAAGTCCAGGCGGACCTGACGCCGGTCAAAGTGAACGAACGCCGTTTCCCCCGCAAAGGTGATTTCTATGTCTCCTCCGACTTTGACACGGCCGAAAACCGGGTCGAGCTGGAGATAGACGCCGACCTGAGCACGATAGAGGTGAAATGAAGAATCCTGTTGTGATTACGATGTTGGTTATCGCCGTGCTCCTCATCGGGGGAGTGGTAGCCGTGTTTCTGGTGTTCAATGTTTTCGATAGAGAAGCCGCCCCGGCACCTGCCCCGGTGCCCGCCCCGGTGCCCGCCGCGGTACCCGCGCCAGCATCCGCTCCGGCTCCAGCCCCGGCCCCGGCACCATCAGGCCCCAGCATCGAGGATAAGATAAAGAGCCTGGAGCAGACCATAGAGCAAGTGCGTACCACGGGCCAGCCTCAGGAAGTGACCATCGTGCTGACCGAGGCCGAGGTCAATGCCCAGGCATCACAGGCGCTCACCCAGGGCAGCCAATCGGCAGACCTTAAGGTGTTGAGCGTCCGCATCGACCTCCAGCCGAACAACGCGCTATCGGCCGAACTGCAAGCCCAGGCGCTCGGTTTTACCATTCCCATCAGGGTGAATATGAACATCGGGGTGAAAGACGACAAGCCGGCGGTGTCTATCACTGGTATCAACTTCGGCATGCTGCCCGTTCCCCAGACAATGAAAGACCAGATTGCCGCGGCCATCGCCCAGAGCATCGATAGCCTGATGGTGGAGATGACGCAGGGTGGCGTCGGCGCCGGTGTCGCCTTCGAGGTCCGGTCGATAACCATCAGAGAGACCGATATGACCATCGTCGCCCTGGTCAAGCCGGCCTAGTTCTCGCAGGAGTGCGCAGTGTCCGACGAAGAATACATTAAGCTGGCTTTGCGCTTAGCCCACCGGGGGCTGGGGAAGACCAGTCCCAACCCGGTGGCGGGCGCGGTTATCGTCAAGGGCGGCCGGATAATCGGCCAGGGCTACCATCACTGCTTCGGCGGCGACCACGCCGAAATCAATGCTTTCAAGAGCGCCAGGGAAAGCCTCGCCGGGGCGACGCTCTATGTCACGCTCGAGCCCTGCTGCCACCGCGGCGAGGGCAAGAAGACCCCGCCCTGCACCGATGCCATCATCCGCGAGAGAATCGGCCGGGTGGTCATCGGCGTGCCCGACCCCAACCCGCGGGTGTGCGGCAACGGCATCAAGCACCTGAATGAGCACGGGATTGAGACGAAGATTGGTGTGCTCGAGGCGGAGTGCCGCGCCCTGAACGAGGTCTTTTTCAAGTTTATGAGCACTGGAGTCCCCTTTGTCACGCTCAAGTTCGCCCAGACGCTCGATGGCCGTATTGCCGCGGCGACCGGCGATTCGAAATGGATAAGCGGTGAGAAATTCCGCAAGCTGGCGCACAAGCTGCGGTCGGTCCACGATGCTGTTTTGGTTGGGATAGACACGGTACTGGCCGACGACCCTGAGCTGACGGTGCGGCTGGTAAAGGGCAGAAACCCCACCCGCGTCATTCTGGACTCCAGACTCCGAATACCACCGAAAGCGAAAGTGCTGACCTCCGATGCGCCGATAATCATCGCCACCACCCCCCGCGCTGGTGAAAAGAAGCTCTCCCGCCTCCGCGAGATGGGGATGGAGGTGTTGGTGGTTGCGCAAGGCGAAAAGGGCGAGGTTGACCTTAAGGAACTGCTCAAGATGTTGGCCGAGCGCAACATATCCTCGGTGCTGGTGGAGGGGGGAAGTGGGGTAATAACCTCATTCCTACGCCGGAAGCTGGTGGACAAAATAATCGTGGCGATAGCGCCGAAGGTAATGGGCAGGGGAGTCGAGGTAGTGGGGGACTTGAATATCAAGGACGTCAGCCAGGCTCTGAAGCTCGACTTTATGAAGGTCTACCGGCTGGGGGAGGATGTGGTGATAGAGGCGAGGCTGGCAGGCGGCTGGAAGTGACGACCCTCAGCCGTTCTTGACTGCTTTGATTATAACGGGAATAGCCAATAATGTTAACAGAAGAGCCTGTCCCATAAACCTGTTGGAGAGAGTCACGCAATGTAGTCGAATAGGCCAAACGATGTGGTTATTGTGGTAGTCGCCTACCAGATGCCTGCAGCCACAGGCACGGCTGAGCGCTCGTTCAGCACTATGGCGTTCTTTGTACAGCTGGCACGACAGATACCACAGCCGTAACACCGCCGCGGGTCTATCACCACCTTTTCGTGGGCGATGCTATAACCCATGGCTCCAAACTGGCACACGCGCATGCACACTCGACACCCGTTACACAGGTCAGGATTGACACGGGCGACGTACTCGGCACGGAACATCACTGGAAAGCCTAGGGTGACCGTCGTACGCATGGCCATACAATCCGAGCGGTCGCAGTTGCAGATGCCGCCGATGAAGGGGGTGATGAAGGTCCACACCGTGTGACAAAGACCCTT
>JBGOXU010000186.1:0-3072 GCA_041479305.1 Dehalococcoidia bacterium | reverse complement strand
CCTTGTTAATTAAGTCGGTGGGGTAGCTCGGGCAGGCCGTGGCAACGTAGGGAATGTCATGAGCGACGGCAATCGCCGGCATATTCTTCTTCCAGGTCGACTGGCCCGCTTTGGCTTTGCCCGCCGGTGAGGTGCTGGTCGAGGCGCCAAACGGAGTCGCTGAAGAGCGCTGGATACCGGTGTTCATATAGGCTTCATTATCGAGGCAGATGTAGACAAAATCGTGTCCTCTCTCAAGGGCGCCGGATAGCGCCTGGAGCCCGATGTCGCTGGTGCCGCCGTCACCGGCAAAAACTACCACGGAGACGTCATCTCCGGGTCCCCTCCCCTTTCGTTTCAGCACCTTCAAAGCGGACTCCACGCCGGAGGCAACCGCGGCCGCGTTTTCAAACAGGGTATGTATCCAGGGCACCCGCCAAGAAGTATCCGGGAAGTAGGAGGTCACCACTTCCATACAGCCGGTAGCGTTGACAATAATTGAGTTCCGGCCGATGGCTTTGCAGGCGAGCCTCATTGCCAGCACCTCGGCACAGCCGCTGCAGGCGCGGTGGCCGGGCGCCAAAATCTCTTCATCCGTCAGTATGCCGGGACCATGGCCCCGCGTTTTCTCTATCGTAACCATATTATTCCCTCACTCCGAACATCTCATATTCTTTGACGCTTCCGGTATGGGCAATCTCGATGCCCTTTGCCACCATCTCCTCAAAGCCAGCCGTACTGATATCGCGACCGCCTAGTCCACCGACGAAGCCGACGACCTTAGGTTTCTTGTCCAGGCCGTATAGCGCGGCGCGGATTTCGGAGAAGACCGGCCCGCCGGGACCGCCAAAGGAAATCGCCCGGTCCAGCACGATGAGGACATCAGCGTCCTTGACTGCCTCGCGCAGTTCTTCAAAGGGGAAAGGCCGCCACAGTCTCAGCTTGATGAGGCCAACGTCCTTGCCGTCTGCTCTCATCTTATCGACGGCGACCATTGCCGTCTCGCTGAAGCTGCCCATCGTCATCAGCAGGACTTTAGCGCCGTCGCTGTGGTGCTTTTCCACCGGTAAATAGCTCCGGCCGAAAGTCTTGCCGAAGTCCTTCCAGACCTCCAGGATGACCTTCTTCGATTCTCGGAGCTTGACGTCCTGGGCATACTTGGCTTCAGTGTAGATATTGGGCGGACCGAGGGCGCCCATCGTCACCGGTTTGGCCGGGTTCAGAGAAACGGGTGGATTGTAGGGCGGCAGGAACTTGTCCACTTCGCTATGCTCAGGGAAGATGATGGGTTCAATCATGTGGGTCAAGGCGAATCCGTCCAGGTGCACCATTACCGGCAGAAGGACGCGGTTATCCTCCCCCATACGGAAGGCGCAGATGGTGTTGTCCACTGCCTCCTGCCCGTTCTCGACAAAAATCTGTATCCAGCCCGAGTCGCGCACCGCCATCGCGTCCGAATGGTCACCCCAGATGTTGATGGGGGCGGACAGGGCGCGGTTCGCCACGGTCATAATGATGGGCAAGTGCATCGATGAGGCGACAAAGAGCACCTCGTGCATCAGCACCAGTCCCTGGCTGGCCGTTGCCGTGTAAGTGCGGGCGCCCGCCGCGGAAGAGCCGCAGCATACGCTCATCGCCGAATGTTCGGACTCTACCGGCACGAACTCGGCATCAAGCTCGCCGTCCGCCACCAGGTCGGCCAGATGTTCGACGATATGGGTCTGCGGCGTAATCGGATACGCGGCAACAACGTCAGCGTTGACCAGCTTGACCGCCTCAGCCACCGCAATGGAGACCTCAATGCCAACTCTCTTAGCCATTACTTCTCCTCTTCCATGGCGATTGCCTGCCGGCGGCACTCCTCAACACAGATGCCACAGCCTTTGCAAAAATAGAGGTCAGCCTCCGCCTTACCTTCGGCGTCCTTGACGATGCAGCCTTCCGGGCAATAAGTAACGCATAGAGAACATTTGGCATTGCACCTAGTCTTATCAAAGACCGGGCGCCGGCTGCGCCAGTCGCCGGTGCGGAACCGGGCCGAGCTGCCGGGCTCGGTAATCAGGCAACCAAGCTCGAAATCTTTCCAGGTCAATTCTTCTTCTTTTTCGGCCTTTTCGGCCGTCTTCGTCTCTTTCTTCACCATATCGCTACTCTCCTACGATGGTCTCTTTGAAAGCTCTTTCCATAGCTTTGAAGTTGGCTTCCGCCAGCCTGCCGAATCGCTTCTGCAGGGACTCTTTCATCGATTCCAGGTTAATGGCGCCGGTTGCTTTGATGAGGGCGCCAATCATTGTCGTATTCACAATCGGGACGCCGAGCGCCTCGCGCGCGATAGTCGTCGCGTCCACAGTTGCCACCTTGCTAGCAATGCCGTACTCGGACTTTAGCTCGGCAACGGGCTTTCTGGTGTTGAGAATGACCAACCCGCCCTTCTTCAGTCCAGAGGTCACCGGCACGCTCGCCATCAAAGTAAGGTCAAAGACGACGACCACGTCCGGTTCGAGCACTTCTGACCTCACTCGAATGGGATTTGTGGCATCGATACGAGTAAAAGCCTGGACCGGGGCGCCGCGTCTTTCCGGACCAAAGGTCGGGAATGCCTGGGCATACTTGCCTTCGCTAATCGCCGCCTGGGCGACGAGCTCGGCGGAAGTCACCGCACCCTGCCCCCCACGCCCATGCCACCGAATCTCAATAAGACTAATGGTGTTACTCATCTCAACTCCTATGGCATATTAAACGCCCCTGCGGCGACTCGAACGCCGGCAACCAGCTTCGGAGGCTGGTGCTCTATCCACCTGAGCTACAGGGGCTTCTTTTTCTATGATACTCTTTGAGTTGTTAAAAAGCAAAGCTATTTACGCATAAATGAGCAAGAGCATGATGGTCGCCACGGCCATGGGTATTAGACCACCCAACAGACCTATCCCAATCCATTTACGGAAGGTCATGTGGTAGTTGGCTCGCTTCTCCAGGATGCCCAGCGACACGATGTTTGCCGTGGAGCCAACCATGGTTATGTTGCCGCCGTAGCAGCCGCCGGCAAGTAATGCCCAGTAGAGCACGGTGTTGCCGCCAATAGCATTGGTGAGG
>JBGOXU010000185.1:0-3083 GCA_041479305.1 Dehalococcoidia bacterium | reverse complement strand
CTGTCATTGCTTCGCCCCGATGGAATCGAGGCGAAGCAATCCGTAAGCCTAAAGGTTGGACTGATTGTATTAGTTCGGGCGGGAAAGAGCGTTCTCGTCGCCGGTGATGAACTCGAGCAGGACGGGTCGTTTCTCCTCTTCAGTCACGCGGCGGGCACGGCGGAGCGCCGGCGCGATGTCCTTCGGACTCTCGATGCGTTCCGCATAGCCCCCCAGCGCCTCCCCCAGCTTGGCATAGTCGCCGGTAATGAAGCGTGAGCCGTATTTCTGGTGCGAGATGGGCATATAGTCCTTTTCCACGGCCATGATGAAGTTATTCAGGACAATGGTGATGATAGGTATCTTATGGCGTGAGGCAGTCTCAAAGTCCATCCCCACCATGCCAATGGCGGCATCGCCCATCAGGTTAATGCAGACCTTCTCCGGCTTGGCCAGCTTGGCGCCCATAATCAGCCCCAGCCCCGTGCCGAGTTGGTGGGACTTCCCCCAACCGATGTAGCTGCGCGGCTCGATGGCGGGGTAGAAGGGCAGAATTTGGTTGCGCGGACCGCCGGCATCGTGCGTAACGATGGCGTCTCTGGGGTCGATGGTGTATATCAGCTCCCAGATGATGCGGTAAGGGTTGATAGGCACCTCTTCCGAGGTCAGTTTGGGCATCCATTCCGCCAGCCACTCGTCTTTCACTTTCTTGATTTCCCGGGCGACGGCGCTTTCCCCCTTGCGACCGTCTTTGCCCAGCTTCTTCTTCACCAGCTCAATCAGCTCAACCAAGACCAGCTTCGCATCGCCGATGATTGGGTAGCCGACGGGCGTGTCCTTGTTGATGTCCCGGTCCTCATTGGTAATCTGGATGATGGTCTTGCCCATCGGTATCCGGAACTGCATATAATGTCGCGCCAGGCTGCAGCCGACACCCAGCACCACATCCGCCTTGCCCAGGAAAACGGGCACCGTCTTCGGGCGGATGATGGAGGCCGTGCCCAGCGCCAGGGGATGGTCTTCCGGGAAAGCGCTCTTGCCGGCGAGCGTTGTCGTCACCGGCGCCTGCAGAAGCTCCGCCAGCTCAATAAGCTCCTTCGTGGCTTCAGCATAGAGGGCGCCCTGCCCAACGTAGATTACCGGGTTCTTTGCCGCCAGCAGGAGGCGCGCCGCCTCGGCGATGTCATGTGGGTTACCGGCGGGTCGGGTAGCTTTCACCGGCTCGTAGGTGAACTGCCCCACCTCCTCGTTCGCGATGTCGGAGGGGATTTCCAGCATCACCGGACCACCCTTCCCCATTTTGAGCAACGAAAAAGCGCGGCGCATCAGCTCGGGAACACGCTTTGCCTGGTTGAACTGTGCTATCCATTTGGTCACCGGGGCATAGACACGCTGGGCATTGAAGTAAGGCTCGATGCCGGCCCAGCCGGTCGGATGGCCCATCGGCAAAACGAGCATGGGCGTGGCGTCAGAGTAAGCGGTGGCAACTCCGGCCAGAGCGTTTTCAATGCCCGGGCCATACTGCAAGCCAAAAACGCCTATCTTTTTCCCATTGTGGGTGCGGGTATAGCCATCCGCAATGCCGATACCCACCCGCTCCTGGCGGCAGATGACCGGACGGAGGTCCGCCTTGGCCGCCGCCTCGATGAGGGGGGTGGTGGGGTAACAGCTGAGGAACTCCACCCCCTCTCGCTTCAGTATATCGACTATGGCATCAAGAGTGTTCATGCGTATTTCGCCACCAGTTCGCTCAGTCCGAGTTCCGCCAGCTTCTTGGCGCTCGGCTTGGTGGTCTTGGTGTCCCAACTCATCGCCTTGAGGTAGTCCCGAATCATCAGGTCGTCGTCAATGGTGACGTTCGCCAGGGGACCCGCCTTGAGCGGCGGCCGGCCGACAAGTCTCTGGTTGGACGTGTACTTCAAAGGATTCAGACCCTCTCGGATGTTGAACAGGTGGCGCATATTGGCCACACGCTCGCCGATTTCCAGACAGCTATCGATGTCGTACTTCACGCCGGTGACCGCGGTGAGGCAGTCCGTAAGGAACTGGGTGGGATAGGCAATGTAGGAGAAGATGCAGATGCCGCCAGAGTTGACGATATGCACCATGTTCATCGCCTTCTTCTGGACTCCGCCGGTGTTAGTGAAATCGTACTTGTCCTTTCTATCGTCGGTCAACCAGCCGTTGCCCATAATCCACGAGCGTCCGCCCTGAGTGTGGCGTCCCGGCGTCCCGTCCAGTCGATAGGTCACCGCCAGCGAGGGCGTGAAACGGGGGTCGTGGGCGGGGACTTCCTGCCCCTGCACGTGGACGGCAAACTGCTCGGCGCCCTTGCCGATTTTCTGCGCCGCCCGCCAGACACCGTCGGCAAGCAGGTCGCCGATGCCCTCGCGCTTGACCATCTTCTTGACCAGGGCAACGATGGCATCGCCATCACCCCAGTCGAGCGCCATACCGACGTCCTTCTTGGTCAGTATGCCGCTCTGGTAGCACTCAATAGCAAAGGCCGCCGCCGAACCGGCGGAAATAGTATCGATGCCGTAGACATTACAGACATCATTGAACTTGATGATGGATTCGAGGTCGTCATTGAGACAGAGCGTGCCGGCCATGCAAAGGGTCTCGTATTCCGGCTTGTGGCAAACGCGGGCGCGGCCTGGCGCCGCTTTCATGTGACCGCCGCAGCGGATGGGACACTGCCAGCAGCCGTACCGTTTCTCCTGCTCGGCGATGACGGCGTTATCGCTGATTTGGGCCGCCCCGGGGAAATCGATGCGGCCGGCGCCAATCCAGTTCTTCACCGGCGAGTCGCCGCTCATGGCGCTGGCTTCGGTAATGCCGGCGGTGCCGTATTTCTTCATATTTTCGCCCCAGGTATTAATTTGGGCAATCCACTTCTTGCGCGCCTCTTTGCAACCCTCTTCGTCCGCCATCGGCACCTTGAAATCGCCTTGGACAGCGATTGCCTTGAGTTTCTTGGCACCCATCGCCGCCCCCATGCCGGAACGGCCCGCGGCCCGGCCTTTCTCATTGATTACGCAGGCAAGGAGGGAGAGGTTTTCCCCGGACGGCCCGATACAGGCGACGCTGGTCTTAACGCCGTG
>JBGOXU010000184.1:0-3088 GCA_041479305.1 Dehalococcoidia bacterium | reverse complement strand
GCCCGGTTTCTTGATGCCGCGCATAATCATACACAGGTGCTCCGCCTGCACCACCACCGCCACCCCCGCGGGTTTGATGCCGTCCATAATCGCCTCCGCAATTTGGGTAGTCATCCGCTCCTGGACCTGGGGTCGCTTGGCGACGATTTCTACCACTCGCGCCAGCTTGCTGATGCCGATGATTCGGCCTTCGGCGTTGGGGATGTAGCCGATGTGGGCGACGCCGTAGAAAGGGAGGAGGTGGTGCTCGCACATCGAGTGGAAGGGGATGTCCTTGAGGATGACCATTTCCCGGTGTCCCAGCTCAAAGCCCACTTTAAGCTCGTCGCGAGGGTCTTTGTCCAGGCCCGCAAAAAGCTCGGTGTACATCTCGGCGACGCGTTCCGGGGTGGCTTTCAAGCCCTCCCTTCCCGGGTCCTCCCCGATTGCCTCGATGATTTGAGTAATGGCTTGCTTAATCTTTTCCCGGTCGAACATACTCACCCTCACCTCGCCTCTCCCGTCGAGGGAGAGGAATTTTTAATGGTTTTTCAAGAGGGGTTAGTACCCCTTTTAACGCTCCGTTTTTAACTCTTCTCCTCCACTGGCACCGGAACGTGGGACAGCACTTCCGCCACGATGCTCTCCGCCGTCTGTCCCCTCAGCCCCGTCTCCGCCTTCACAATGAGGCGGTGTGTCAGGACGGGCGTGGCTAATGCCTTAACATCGTCGGGGATGACATAGTTCCGGCCTTCGATTGCCGCCAGCGACTGCACTCCCAGGTAGAGGCTCAATGAAGCCCGCGGGCTGGCGCCCAGCTTGATGCCGGCGTGACTGCGCGTCGCCTGCGTGATATTGACGATGTAGCTCCGCACCGACTCGCTGACATGGACTTTGCGGCACAGCTTCTGCAGTTCCAGCAACTCGGCGGCTTCCACCACCGCCTTCAGGTTATCGAGCGGGTTCTCTTCCTGGAAGCGCTGTAAAATCATTCCTTCTTCGTCCTCGGTGGGGTAGCCCAGCTTTAGCTTGAGCAGGAATCTATCGAGCTGGGCTTCGGGCAGGGGGAAGGTGCCCTCAAGCTCGATGGGGTTCTGCGTGGCGATGACCAGGAAAGGGCGGGGCAAGGGGATGGTCTTGATATCCACGGTCACCTGGCGCTCCTGCATCGCTTCGAGGAGGCAGGACTGGGTGCGGGGGGTGGCGCGGTTGATTTCATCCGCCAGCACGATATTCGCCATAATCGGTCCCGGGCGATATTCGAACTCGCTCGTCTTCTGGTTGAAATAGTAGATGCCGGTGACATCGGAAGGGAGCAGGTCGGGCGTGAACTGGACTCTCTTGAAGGCCGCGCCGAGCGAGCTTGCTGTCGCTTTGGCGAGCATCGTCTTGCCGATGCCGGGCACGTCCTCGATGAACAAGTGTCCCTCGCTGAGCAGGGCGACGAGCACCAGCCTGACGACATCCCTTTTGCCGACGATGACCTTGCCGATGTTGTTCAAAATCTTTTCGGCCGCTTCACCGATGCGGCGCACATCAACGTTGGTGATAACTTCAGCCATCAGGCATACCTCCTAATACGAACGCAGTAAATCTAGTTGCATCGCCCTGTCATTGCGAGACCATCCCGATGAAATCGGGAGGCGAAGCAATGACCGCTATGTATCACTCTACTTGTTACCTTTGTGTTAGTCTATTTCGCACTCTCGCCCGGCGGCGCGAGGCGGTTCTGCTTGACCTGGTGCCAGCTTTCTTTCAGCTGGTTAAGCTCGGCCTCCGATGGCGCATACCGCCCGTAGCGGGCGCTAACGTAGCTTTGCGTAATAAACTCTAGCGGCTCCCTCGATTCCGGCAGCGCCGCCTCCAGTCTATAAAGATACTCGTATGGGGTCTGAAAGGCAAGTCGCGGATAGCCCTGAGTTGCCGCCCAGCTCAACAACTGCCGGTAAATCTGCCGAATCGATGATATTTCCGGAGCTTCCACTTTCTTTTGCCGCCGCACCAGCTTCAGTCCAAGGATGCGATAGAAGAGCCGCTTGAGGAAGCCGAGAAAGTCGGCTTTGAAGGCGTCGGGCATCGATTCATACTCGGCTTCCGCCCGGCCGCCAAAGCGGCGGCGCATCCAGGAGAAAATCTGCGAGAACATACGCCACAGGGCAAAGACCAGGATGCTAATCATCAGGACGCTCCAGCCCAGCCGGATGGCATTGCGCAGCCAATCGGGGAAAAGCTCCTCGATATGAAAACCGCCGGTCTCGTCCTGCTGTGGTGGGAAAACATCGGGCATGCCGGAAGGTTCCGGTTCCGGGAAGAAGCGGGCGATGAAGAGCATCAGCCGCAGGAACAGGTCCCAGAGGAAATTCCAGACCCAGACGATAGCGTTGGCGATTATCTGGATAAAGTCGGGCGTCAGCAGTGAGCCGATGAGCAAGCCCAGCACCAGGATGACCCCGATGGTGGCGAACAGGAGCGGCAGCCAGTGGCCCTGGCGCAGCCGGCTGAGCCAGCTTTCCCCTTCCTCGGCGTGGGCGATGGAGATGCCGACCAGGGAGAAGAGAAAGAAGACCAGCGCGAGGGGAACGGCATTGGGTATCTTGACTTCGAAAGTGGCGGCGAAGAAGAAAAGGATAAGCAAAAAGAACAGCCCGAACTGGAACTCGGCCACGGCGGCGACAAAGGTGATGCGGGTCTGCGCCAGGCGCCGGCCCAGCCACCAGACCAGCCCGCTCGCCACCAGAATCCAGAGCTCCGGCGAAAAGGAGTAGAAGATACTGCTTAGAGCCTGCGGCAGAGCCCGCAGCCACGCCGGGTCAGACATCGGCAGACTGCTGAAAAGCTGGAGTTTAACGGTCAGGAGCAGGGCGACTGCCCCGACAGTGGCGTGGATTATGTTGCGGAGTAGCGCATGCCACCCCAGCCAGAGGAACAGCACATTCAGGAAGAAGGCGGTTGGGTAGAGGAGGAGCAGACCGAAAACGGAAAGCTGTCCCCCCGCCCCCCGGTCGTTGATGATGGCGAGGAGAGCGTACAGCCAGCAGGCTTCGATGCCCGCCATCGTCAGGTACAGCACCACTTGGCGCCAGTGCTTCATACCGCTGCCCTCGACTTG
>JBGOXU010000183.1:0-3090 GCA_041479305.1 Dehalococcoidia bacterium | reverse complement strand
GTTCAGTTCGCCGCTTAACATAATGGACTTCGTCAAGTTTATCAATGTCATTAAAGTCGATGCGGGGTTTTTGAAGCGGGTGGGCCCTGCGGCTTCGACTATGGCAAAAGCCGAGGGACTGGATGCTCATGCCAGAGCAATTGAGCTGAGGTTAGGACGAAACAGCCCAGGGCTTTGAAAATCGGCTTCCACTAATGTTAGAATGAGCCTTGTCCTCAGGAGACGATGTGGAAATTGAGAAATTGATTCGTCCCGACCTGGCGGGCTTCGGCGGGTACGTTGCCAACAAGTCGCCGGAAGTCATGCAGGTCGCCAGAAAGATAATTAAGCTGGACGCGAACGAGAATCCCTATGGCTGTTCGCCCAAGGCGCTGAAGTCGCTGTGCAATACCCGGACCTGGAGCATCTATCCTGATGCCGACCAGACCCGCCTCCGCGAGTTGCTGGCAAAGTACACCGGCGCTGATGCCGGGTGCATTGTGGCCGGAAACGGCAGTGATGAGGTGCTGGACGAAGTCCTGCGCCTTTTCCTTGAGCCAGGCGATGAAGTCATCAATTGCGTCCCCGCTTTCGATATGTACCACCTCCGGACAATCATCAATCGCGGGAAAGTGGTGGACGTCCCCCGCGACGGAGATTTTGCCCTCAAAGTGGCTGCGGTCAAGGGGGCAATAACGCCCAGGACCAAGCTCATCATTGTCGCCAATCCGAACGCCCCCACCGGAAACCCGACCCCGCGCGAAGACCTTATTGAGTTGGCGGGGACCGGAGTGCCGCTACTTGTTGATGAAGCGTACTATGAGTTCTACGGGGAGACGGTGGTCGACCTGGTGGACAAGTACGAGAATCTGATGGTGCTGAGGACGTTCAGCAAGTGGGCCGGGCTGGCGGGACTGAGAATTGGCTACGGCATTTTCCCGCCTGAGATTGCCGGCTACCTGATGCGAATTAAGTCGCCGTACAACGTGAACTCGGCGGCAATGACCGCGGCCATCGAGAGTCTGAATGACATCGACTACCTGATGCGGAACGTGAAGAAAATAGTTGCCGAAAGAGAGCGACTATTCGGCGAGCTCAAGAAGCTCGACTGGCTGAAGCCGTACCCCTCGCAGGCGAACTTCGTCCTGTGCAAAGTGCTCAAGGGCAAGTCAAGCGAAATCCAGCAGAAGCTTCAGTCTGAGGGGATTATCATCCGCTGCATCGACCAGCCGCCGCTGCTGCCCAATTGCCTGCGCATCGGCGTGGGCAAGCCGGAGGAGACCGATATTCTCTTGAGAAGACTCCGGGAAGTGGAGGAGAAATAAGATGGCACAGAGAACCGCTAGCATTAAACGGGAGACCAAAGAGACGAAGGTCAGCCTGGAGTTGAACCTCGACGGCACGGGCAAGGCGGAAATCAAGACCAGCATCGAGATGTTCAACCACCTGCTGTCGCAGGTCGGCCGGCACGGGCTGTTTGACATAAAACTGGCGGCGTCAGGGGATGACCCGCATCACCTCGCCGAGGACGTGGCTATCTGCTTCGGCAAGGCGCTGGCTGAGGCGCTCGGCGAGAAGAAGGGTATTGTGCGGATGGGGGACGCCACCGTGCCGATGGATGACGCCCTGGCGATGGTGGCGGTGGACATCGGCGGCAGGTGGTATTCAGTCCTGGAGTTGAGCTTCGCCAAGAACGATATGTTCGGCTTTCCGACTGACCTCATCCGCCACTTCCTCGAGTCTTTCGCCATCGAAGCCAGGATTAACCTGCACGCCCGGGTCTTGTACGGCACGAATGACCATCATCGGGCCGAAGCTATTTTCAAAGCCCTGGGCAAGGCGCTGGATAAGGCAACCAGGGTTGACCCGCGGATTATTGGGGAACTACCAAGCACGAAGGAGTTACTAGAGGGTTAGTTTACTCGGTTTATTTCATTTTCTACTTAAGGTAGGAAGTGGGAAATGATTGTCATTACCAAACCCAGGGAAAACATAACTAACGCAGGCATTGCAAATTCTGGGTTAGCTACAATTATCCCCATACCTGCAGCCATACCTACTAAACCTATAGAATCGATATGGTAACGCCGACTGCTTCTTTGGCTCCGCTTAAGCAGTTTTTCAATATGCTCCAGCCTATCTTTAATGTCTGAAAGTTTTGTTTCAATTGTTTCAGGTTGGTCGTTTTGAGATTCATTTATTTAAATCCTCTTTTGGGGAGCTATCTTAGCTTCCTCCCCGTCAGCCTCTCGTAAGCCTTGATGTACCGTTGTGATGCCATTTCGATAACATCCGGGGGCAGCATCGGGGTGGGGGGCTGCTTGTTCCAGCCCGACTCGACCAGCCAGTCGCGCACCGGCTGCTTGTCGTAGCTGGGTTGGGACTGCCCCACCTTGTACAGGCTTACCTCCCAGATGCGGGAGGAATCGGGGGTCAGCAGCTCATCAATCAGCATCAGCTTGCCGCCGTCCAGCCCGAACTCGAACTTGGTATCGGCGATGATGATGCCGCGCTCACGGGCATACTTGCGGGCAAAGTTGTAAATCTTGAGGCTGATGTCCCTTATCTCTTCCGCCACCTTGGCGCCGACCTCTTTCTTCATCTCATCCAGGGTGATTGGCTCATCGTGGCCCGTCTCGGCTTTGGTGGTGGGGGTGAAGAGGGCTTCGGGCAGTTCCTCGCTTTCCCGGAGGCCTTTCTTGACGGGCATGCCGCTGACCGTGCCGGACTCCTTGTACTCCGCCCAGGCCGACCCCGCCAGGTAGCCGCGCACCACGCACTCGATAGGGAGTCGTTTGGCTTTCTTGACCACCATCGACCGGCCTTTGAGGTAGGCGGGATAAGCGAACCGGCTACGGATTGATCGGAATCCGCCCCGCCGACCCGATTTATGTCCGCAAGCGCATCGGCTTGGGGGAGTCCTTTACCAAATCCGGCGTGCAGTGTTGGAACATCACCTGGCTGACGTTGAGTTATCTGGGACAAAAGATCTGGGCCCTGGAGAAACCGGATTTGGCCGGTCCTGTTGGAATCGCCCAGGTCGTGGCCAAGGCCGCTCGAGCCGGGTGGGAAGATTTCTTGTATTTGATCGGGCTTATTTCGGTCAGTTTG
>JBGOXU010000182.1:0-3105 GCA_041479305.1 Dehalococcoidia bacterium | reverse complement strand
GTCGGTTCGGCACTGACGGTCAAGACCATCGAGGCGGACCTGGCGCCGGTAATCAAAGTTCTGGAAGTCGTCCAGCCGGGCGATATTATCGTCATCGATACGCACGGCTCCAAAAACGCCGCCTTCTGGGGCGAGGTCGTCGCCACGGAAGCTAAGCTCAAGGGGGTGCTGGGCACCATCACCGACTCGGCCTGCCGCGATGTCGTCCAGCTCAAGGAGTTGCCTTTCCCAACTCTGGCGGCGGGCATTGCCTCCAAGGCGGCGGCGCTCATCGGCTTTGGCTACATTAACTTCCCTATTTCGTGCGGTGGGGTGGTGGTCAACCCGGGGGACGTCGTCCTCGTCGATGATAACGGTGTCGTCGTCGTGCCGCAGGACCAGGCGGAAGATGTGCTCCTGAAGACGCGCCGGTTCCTCGAAAACGAGCGCAAAATAATCGACCGTGTCAAAGCCGGCGAACACACTGGCGATATTGTCGGCCTGCAGAAACTGGGGACGCTGGACGCCGCCCAGATTTACGAAAAAGAGCGCCATAGGTAGGACTGCTGCCGTCGTCTACTGTTTCTTTCTCAGTATCGGCAGGAAAGCCAGAGCCGCCATCAATCCGCATAATGCCGCCGAGACATAAAATACACTGGTCAGTCCTATGCTATCGGCGAGAAATCCCGAGACCAAGGGACCGGACACCATGCCGATGGCGTAGCTCGCCTGGTAGACGCCCATTGCCGTGGCCCGGTTTTGCGGTTCGACTGCCTGCACGCTGAGAATCATAAAAGCGGTCATGGTCAGACCTCTGCCCAATCCATTCAGGACCATAACTGCCTGTAGCAGGGACACGTCTTGGACAAACGGCACAACCGCTATAGAGAACCCCGTCAATATTGAACCGAGGAAGATAGTGAAAGAATTACCGCACCGGTTGATTAGCCAGACCACTCCTAGTGAAGCAACCGCTGATGAGGCAAGGGCCAGCGTAGTGATAATACCTAAATCGGTCTTTGATGCCCCAATCTGGGTAGCGTATACTGGAACAAAGCCAAACAGGCCAGCCCAGTTGGCAAATTGTGTCAGAATGGCTAGAAAAGAAGCAACGAGCAAGAGAGGGCGTGTGGCTACCGCCGAGAAACGCCGCCAGGAGAATCGTTCTACCCGGGCTATGGCGGGTTGCTTCGCTAGTAGCAGCGGCACCAGCGCTACGATTCCCAATAAAGCCGCACCCCAGAAGGTATACTGTGAGCCGAACTTCTCAGCAATCAGGCCACCGCTTAATGTGGCAACCACGAGAGCGGCGCCCTGGACAAAGTTGATGAGACCTATGGCTTTTTTCATACTCGCCGGGGGATAATAGCCGGTCAAGTAGACGCTAAAAATCACCCAGCCTGCGGCGCCGACTCCAGTGAGAGCCCGGGCGAAGAAAAGAGACCAGGGATGAGGTGCTAGCCCAAGCCCTAAAGCACCAAACAAAGTCATCAGAATTTCAATGGCAATGAGTAGTTTCCGACGAGTAGTGGCATCAAATAGCACTCCTATAGGTATGCGAAGCAGCAACTGGGGCATGGAATAAGAAGCGACGATGAGCCCAACCATAGAGAGACTGGCGCCAAGCGCCTGGGCATAAACAGGAAGGATTGGCACGTAAAGGTAAAGAGTCGCCCAGAAAAGGAAATTGGTTGCGCAGAAAAGGGCTACGGACCTGTGGTACCCCGGCAGGATGGCGTCCGCGGAGTGGTCCTGGCTCTGGCTTTGCACGTCTCCCATTATAGCACGGCTCTGGAGACGGAGATAGTCGCCGCCACAGAGCATAAGAAGCGGCGCCTATCTCCAGGAACACATGGCTATTTCGGTTTGGCTGTGCCCCAGGTGGTGCCGGTGATGCAGCCGTCCACGACTAGGGTAGTGCCCGTCGTGTACTTCGATTCGTCGGAGGCGAAGTAAAGCGCGGCGTGGGCAATATCCCAGGACTCGCCCTGGGTGCCGGTCGGCGACATCGCATCGCGCGTCCGCCACATTTTCTCGATATCGCCGCCGTAGGCATCTTTGGCGAAGTGGGCGACCATCGGCGTCTTGATGAGGCCGGGCAGGACGCAGTTGCACCTTATGCCCTTGGGCGCGTACTGGAAGGCGACCTCCCGGGTAAAGGCAATCACCCCGGCCTTGGAGCTGGAGTAAGCCACCGCCGGCACGGTGACGCTGATGGCGTTAATCGAGGAGATTGGGCGATGGTCGGATATGGTAGTATTATATCACTAATGTCAAGCCTCTGTTGGAGTCAGTTCTCCCCTCCACCTTGCCCCCTCCAGTTCTTTGGGTCTATAGAGTTATTGAGTCAAAGAATGTGGTAAAATGGTGTAACCCCCTGATAAATTGGAACGGAGGTGCGAGGTGTTTGATTTTGCCGCGCTGAAGGAAAGCCTGATAAAGGGCGACATCGAGAAGACAGCGGAGATGACCAGAGCCGCAGTGGACTCCGGCGTCAAGGCTAAAGATGTGCTGGACAAGTGCCTTGTCCCCGGGCTGGAGGAAGTGGGCCGTCGCTTCCAGAAGGGTGAGTACTACTTTCCCGAGCTTCTCGTCGCCGGGGAAGCGATGAAGTCGGCGATGACGATTCTGAAGCCGGAGCTTGCCAAAAAAGGCGGCGCCACCATCGGCCGGTACGTCATCGGCACGGTCAAGAGCGATATTCACGATATCGGCAAAAACATCATCATCATGATGCTCGATGGCAACGGCTGGGACGTCACCGACCTCGGTGTGGACGTCTCCTCCGAGCAGTTCTGCCAGGCGGTCAAGGAAAACAAATTCGATGTCCTGGGTATGTCGGCCCTGCTGACGACGACTATCACCCAGCTGCCCCAGACCATCGAGATGCTGAAGAAGCAGGGGCTGAGGGACAAAGTCAAGGTGATGGTGGGCGGCGTTTCCGTGACGCAGACATACGCCGACCAGATTGGCGCTGATGCCTACGGCAAAGACGCCGTCGAGGCGGTAATCAAAGCCCGCCAGCTTATGGGCAAATAAGAGGACCGGGATGAACGGACTGGAACGCATACGCCGGGCGCTGAAACGCCAGGAGCCGGACTGCGTCCCCCACTTCGAGTCCAACAT
>JBGOXU010000181.1:0-3138 GCA_041479305.1 Dehalococcoidia bacterium | reverse complement strand
TCTATCTGGCTTAAGTTATATTCCGTCGTCTCCATGTCGACTTTCGCTTTGCGCACAGCGAACTCCTTGGCGGTAACCTGGTGCTCAGCCTTGGTCACGGCATCTTCCTTGGCGGTAACCTCTCGTTCGAGGGTAGTAACCTTGCGTTCGGCTGCGGTCAGGGCACTTTCCTTGGCAGTCAAATCGCGCTGAACTTTTGCCAGAGCTTTCTCCAAAGTGCTCAGCTCATCATTCCATTCATCTGTGTCCAGTTTGACGAGTTCTTGTCCCTCTTCGACAGTGTCTCCCTCTTCTACAAGGACCTCTCCAATAGTGCCTTTTGTTCCTGATGATCCCGACTGACCATAGAAGAGTTCAATGGCCAGGTCGGCCGTGTTGGCCAGGGACAAGTTACCAGCGGCGCTGATGTCTATAGTGAGGTCGCCGCGCTGGACCGTTGCGGTTTGACTCGTTTGTGCTTGGGCCTCATCTTGTCCGGAACCGCATCTGGTTAGTGGAATGGCAAGCCCAATGAGGCTGATGATTATCAGGACTACGGCTATGTTTCTTTTCATTTTTCCCTCCTAGCTAGTTTGTCGCTTAATTTCTGTTCTTAGCTTCGACGTTAGTCTGAGACTCTTCTTCACTTATAGAACGGCGTGCCTTGATTACTGACATCAGGGCGCCGGCGGCACCGATAGACATAGATAGTGTTCGGTCAATTCCGGACATCCGGTGGAGCCAGGTCAACACAAATACCACAATGCTGGATAGGCCGAATAACCCCGTTTGAAGAATGGCAAAAGCTCTCTTTTCACTCATTTTCTTTACCCTTTATTCCTGTTGTTCACTTTCAGCTTACATTGAGCAGGCAATCATGCGACAGTGTTTGCAGTCATCAGTCGGGGACTCTGACCATTACTGCCGTAATTGATTGAAGTGACGCGTGTCATAGATAATTGCACCAAAGACATGACTGGAGTCACGTGAAATGAGAGCTGCCATGGAATATAATAGAGGCGTGAAGAGAACAATGCCCCGTTCGGATGCGGTACGGCTAATCCGCTTTGCGGCGATTCTGTGGATTGGCTATGTGGTCGTGTTAGCTCTCATAAACCAGGCATTCCCCGCACCGCTACCACCACAACAACCACCACCCCCGCAGCAAGGTAACCTCCTCTATTACGTTTTGCTTGGGGACATCGCTCTTCTTTGCCTTGCTCTGACTTATTGGTCCTGGATACAAAGACAGCTAAGGCAAGCATTCGTTCCAGTAGTGGTCGCCATAATTACGGTTGTGCCGGTTATCGTCAATCATTGGACGGGGCGCCTTTCCCCTCTTGGGCCGCGGTTCTCCACCCCAGAGGGCTCCGTCCTGGCCATATTCCCTTTCTTATTCGTTGGCCTTCTTCTGGTTGCCTGGCAATATAAATGGCAGTATATACTGCTCATTATCCTGGGGATTGCGGGCTTAAACCTGGGCGTAATCTGGTCTTCGGCGGAGTCGGGTACCCCGCCCTTTCAGGGAGGACTGGTTATCACTTTGATTCAGACCGTCATCTTTCTTGCGGTGGGGTTTTCTATCAGCTATCTTATGAGCAGATTGAGAGGGCAACAGCAGTCTCTTGAGGCGGCGAATATCCGCCTAACCCACTATGCCAGCACCCTCGAGCATCTAGCCACCAGTCGGGAGCGAAACCGGCTGGCGCGGGAGTTGCATGACACTCTGGCACACACTCTAAGTGGATTGTCCGTCCAGTTGGAGGCAGTAAAAGCATACTGGGATGTTGACCGGCAAACGGCACGCTCAGTACTAGAAAAATCGCTGGCGGGGGCCCATACTGGGCTGGAGGAAACACGCCGGGCGTTGCAGGCCTTGCGCGCCAGCCCGCTGGACGACCTGGGGCTAGCACTCGCCATAAAGGCAATGGCTCAAGATGCGGCCGCACGCGGCAATTTGGCGTTGAGCTTATCCATAATCGATAAGATGCCCCCATTATCGCCCGACGTAGAGCAGGCCGTTTACCGGGTGGCGCAGGAGGCAGTCACCAACGTAGTGAACCATGCCAGAGCGAAGAACCTGACGATCAGGCTGGAATTCACCGAGGGCAAAGTATCGCTCATCGTGCGTGATGACGGCACCGGATTTGACACCGAAAAAAACCATAAATCACGTCAGTTCGGATTGACGGGAATGCGAGAGCGAGCCGAGCTGGTCGGCGGTCAGCTTAGTGTCGAAAGTAAGCCTGACATGGGAACCATGGTCCAGTTCACCGTATAGTAAGGAGACACGAATATCAAAGTTATCATCTGTGATGACCAGGCAATCGTCCGAGACGGTCTGGCGATGTTACTTAAGCTGGAGCCGGACATCGAAGTCGTCGGCACGGCTGAAGATGGAGCGGCGGCTGTCGAGATGGTAAATATGGAGAAACCGGACCTAGTATTGATGGACTTGAAGATGCCGGTCATGAACGGCGTCGAGGCTACTCGCCAAATAAGAACGAGGTACCCGGAGGTCAAGGTCCTTGTGTTAACCACCTATGCCGACGACCGGTGGGTTTTTGACGCGATTCAGGCTGGAGCATCGGGCTACCTGCTAAAGGACACCCCTCGTGACGAACTGGTCAAAGCAGTCAAAGGAACATCGACCGGTAAGACATACGTGGACCCAGCTATCGCGGGAAAAGTGTTGGAGCAGGTTTCCAGCCACCAGACTCAACCAGCCACGCTGGTTACCGATAAGCTTACCGAAAGAGAGGTAGAGGTCCTGCGCTTGATAGCCAGAGGCTTCAGCAATGCGGATATCGCCGAGCGGCTGTTCTTGTCCGAAGGGACAGTGCGGAATCACGTCAGCGCCATCCTCGCAAAGCTGAACGTGTCTGACCGCACCCAGGCCGCAGTCATCGCCATTCAGCATGGACTGAAGTGACGATTGGCCTCAGCTACGTCGATATTATGCCCCATCCGGGTCAGACACGCCAATAGATAGGCTTGGGAGTAGCAGGCAGGCTGCATATCACCAGCCTCGCCAAAATAATTCTAAGTCACAAATCGTCAGAAAGTGTGGCTGAGTCTGAGCCCTTCTCTTTGCCTCGAAGAATAAGATATACTGGTTATAGAGTATTATCCTCGGCGGAGGTGCCCATGAATCTTCGT
>JBGOXU010000180.1:0-3159 GCA_041479305.1 Dehalococcoidia bacterium | reverse complement strand
GTGCCACTATCTCTGGATACCGACTTTCGTCGGTATGGTTGTCGAGTGTGCTAACGAAGCGTTAGATACACCACACTAGCATCAGTAGTTCATTGGGTTCATTGGGTTTGCGTGGCTGGAAGTTGGCTCTTTAACCCAGTGAACTCCACAAACTCTACAGACCATACAAACCAGGTAACCTTACTAGCTTCAAGCCTTGACAGCACGTTTGCAATAGGGGTATAGTTTCAACCGATGTGCCTTTAAGGAGGTACCAGGTGCAAGCCTGCTGCTTCAAGTGTAAGGCCAAAAAAGAAATCAAGAACCCGAAGAAAGTCACTTTGAAAAATGGGCGTTCGGCAACTCAAGGTACCCGCCCGTCCTGCGGGGGCAAAGTAGTCAGAATCGGCTAACCCCAATATTATGTCAAGGAGTTGAGAAGCAATGGGCAAAATCAACGTTGCCGTCATCGGCGTGGGGAACTGCGCCTGCGCGCTAATCCAGGGGGTCCATTTCTATAAGAAGGCTAAAGAGAATGAGTTTGTGCCCGGATTGATGCACGTCAACCTGGGCGGTTACCACGTCAGTGATATCAACTTCGTCGCCGCGTTTGATATTGACAAGAACAAGGTCGGCAAAGACCTCTCTCAGGCAATGTTCTCCCCGCCCAACAACACCTTCAAGTTCTGTGACGTGCCCCACCTTGGCGTGAAGGTCGAGCGGGGGATGACCCATGATGGCCTGGGCAAGTACCTGTCCCAGATTATCACCAAGGCCCCGGGTTCCACGGCCGATATTGTCAAAATCCTGAAGGAAACCAAAACTGATGTCGTTCTCAACTACCTGCCCGTCGGCAGCGAGGAAGCCACCAAGTGGTACATCGAGCAGGTGCTCGCTGCGGGCTGCGGCCTGGTCAACTGCATTCCGGTCTTCATCGCCCGCGAGAAGTACTGGCAGGAGCGCTTCGCGCAGAAGGGTCTGCCCGTCATCGGCGATGACATTAAATCGCAGGTCGGCGCCACTATCGTTCACCGCGTCCTGACCCGCCTTTTCCGCGAGCGCGGCGTGAAGCTGGAGCGCACCTACCAGCTCAACTTCGGCGGCGATACTGACTTCCTCAACATGCTAGAGAGAGAACGACTCGAATCGAAGAAGATTTCCAAAACCAACGCCGTCACCTCTCAGCTTGACTACCAGTTGGACCCGCGGAACATCCACGTCGGCCCGAGCGACTACGTGCCCTGGCTGGAAAACCGCAAGTTCTGTCACATCCGGATGGAGGGGACGACGTTCGGCAATGTCCCCCTCATGATGGAAGTAAAGATGGAAGTCTGGGACAGTCCGAACTCCGCCGGTGTGGTCATTGATGCCCTGCGCTGTGCCAAGCTCGCCATGGACCGCGGGCTTAAGGGCGCCCTCACCGGGCCATCAGCTTACTTCATGAAGTCGCCGCCCATCCAATATTCCGACGACGAAGCCCGCCGGATGGTTGAGGAGTACATCAAGACCAACCAGCTGACGGACAAAGAGAAGAAAGAAAAAGAAGAACCGCCGCAGCCGAAGAAGTAGACCATAGGGAGGTTGGGAGGCTCATCTCGATGAAGATAGCGCTGGTGTCTCCCTATGACTTCGCCTATCCGGGTGGTGTGGTCAATCACATTTCCTCTCTTGAGCAGAATTTCACCCGGATGGGTCACGAGGTGAAGATAATCGCACCCGCATCGAAGGCGATTCACACCTTCGGCGACCGCTTTATTCCCATCGGCACACCCCGCCCCATTCCCGTCAGTGGGTCGATTGCGCGCATCACCATTTCGCCGTGGCTGGCCAAGCGCGTCACCGAGGTGCTGGAGCGCGAGCAATTTGATATTACCCACCTCCACGAGCCCCTGGTGCCGATGCTGTGCACCACCGTGCTGAGGCTGTCCCGCAATCCGGCGGTGGGCACTTTCCACGCCGCCGGCGGCAAGCCCTGGTACATCCTGTTTACCCCCGCCGGCAAGTACCTCCTAGATAAGTGGTTCCACCGGCTCGATGGCCGGATTGCTGTCTCCGTTCCCGCGATGAAATACGTCAGCAAGTATTTCCCGAGCGAGTACACTATCATCCCCAACGGCGTCGATTGCCAATTCTTCTGCCCGGAGGTGACGCCGATTGATGAGTTTGACGACGATAAGCTGAACATCCTGTTCGTCGGCCGGCTGGAGAAACGGAAGGGCGTTGACTATCTCATTGAAGCTTTCAAGCAGGTGAAGCGGGAAATCCCCAAATCGCGGCTCATCGTCGTGGGACCCGGCACACGCCTGCGCCACAAGTACGAGAAACGCATCCGCAAGAGCGAGTTGGAAGGCGTCTTCTTTACCGGCTATGCCAGCTTCAACGACCTGCCCCGCTATTTCAAAACGGCCGACCTGGTCTGCTGCCCGGCCACGGGAAGGGAGAGCTTTGGCATCGTCCTGCTCGAGGCAATGGCGGTCGGCAAACCAATCGTCGCCACCAATATTGAAGGCTATGCCAGCGTGCTGACCGATGGCGCGGAAGGTCTGCTGGTGCCGCCGCGCAACCCGGAAAAGCTGGCTAAAGCCCTTATGTCCCTGCTCACCGACGAGCGGATGCGCCGGGAAATGGGCGCCCGCGGCCGCAAAAAGGCCGTCCAGTACGACTGGACTCAGGTATCCCGAAGACTAATGGACCACTACCTCAAGGTGCTGGGAAAGCCAGCGCCCCAGCCCCAGAAAGTCACAGCGGTCCATTCCTAGGTATCGCTAAAGTGATTGTTCCGAAAAGCCACGATATGCAGAAACTGGTGCGGGTACGCGAAAGCGCCGCCCGCGCATTCAGCCAGCCCATCGCCCGGGTCCTGGCGAAGACGAGCATCAGCCCCACCGCCCTGACCTGGACCGGCTTCCTCATTGCGCTGGGGGGCGGGGCGCTGATTGCCCTCGGCTACCCTTTTATCGCCGGGGTCGCCGTGCTGGTTGGCGCCGCCTTCGATATGCTGGACGGGGCGCTGGCGCGCCTGACCAACCGGGTGACTAAGTTCGGCGCCGTGCTCGACTCGACTCTCGACCGTCTGGGAGAGGTAGCGGTCCTGCTCGGCATTCTGGTGACTTATGCTCAGTCGGGGTCGGTGACCGGCATCCTGCTGACGGGACTGGCTCTGCCCGGCTCGCTGCTGGT
>JBGOXU010000179.1:0-3161 GCA_041479305.1 Dehalococcoidia bacterium | reverse complement strand
GGCTGCTGTTCGATGACGCAGAGAAGAAGGGAATCGATACTGCTTTTGATGAGCTCTTTGCGCTGTGCCATATGCTACCTCGCCGGTCTCAATACCTAGAACTACTAGGTAGGATAGCACTTCTGCGCCGATTGTCAAGTGGGGTTGGGGAGAACCTATCCCCTTCAGGGTGGTTCCAGTGATGTCACCAGAACTGAGCCCTTCTGGGTGAACCCCGCTTCTTGCTTCCACTGTCATTGCGAGACCCGATGAAATTGGGTCGTGGCAATCTCAATGAATCCCCCAACCCATCCAAATTCTTCGCTTAGACGCCCCGCTTCTAGCTCCCTTGGTCATTGCTAGTTCTTCTTACTGTCATTCTGACCCCGATGCAAATCGGGGGAAGAATCCGTTCCCTGTGTCATTGCGAGGAGTCCCGATGGTAATCGGGGCGACGTGCCTGCACGCCGAAGTATGCGTTACGGCACGCAGGTGTGGCAATCTCAACTGATTGCAGCGCCCCTCTTAGACGCCCCAACTCTGCGGACGGGATACCGGGCAGCGGTCGTCGCCGGTGTGGGAAAGGGAACAAGAAGGGGGATAGTCACCTTGCCGCCGACTATTTGGCCTTGTACAGCTCCCAGAAGCTCACCAGTTCCTCGAACTGGACCATACCGCTCTCGCCGATGTTCTCAATCTCGATTCCCGCTTCGCAGGCCGCGGCTACCGGGTTCAGGCCGCCCAATAGCACCATCCCCACGCGGTTCAGGCCCAGGGCAATCTGGCAGACCGGCTCGCTGGTATTGCCCAGGGCGAAGACGCCGTTAATGCCTGTCTGCCTCAGGGACTCGATGACTTCCCGTGCCGCGGCGCGGGAGGGGGAGGGCAATTCGCGGAAGTTGGCCAGAATCTTGCCGTTGCCGGTGCGGGCGTCCTCGCCCACGCTGGTCATCCGGGCGCGGATATACTGCTCCGAGGGGTCGAGAGAGGTGCCGGCATAGTTGATAATGGCAACGAAGCGTCTCGGCTTGCGGTCTCTCACTTCCAGGACGCCGCCGAACTTCGACTCGATGGGGATGCCGGCTTTGAGCAAAACGCCGTTGACGACGACACTGCAGACCGTGGCCAGCCCCACCTTCCCGGCCGGAACCACAATCGCGCCGAGCTTCTGGCCTTCCTCCGCCGTGACAACGAGGTCGCTGACGCAGATACCGGCTTTGTACGGTTCGCTCATCAGGCTGAGAGCTTTCTTGAAGTCAGCCTTCTTGATAAGAGACGTGTTGATGGGCACCTGCCCCGTTTTCCGGGTGGGGTTGAAGGTAGTCTGGAAAGCCAGCAGTTCGAGCTTTTCGTGGATGAATCCGACCTGCTCCGGCGCCAGCGCCATCTTCAACTCTTCCAGGCCCTGGGTAGTGAGCATACGGCCATCGTGGCCCATCGGCTGGGTATAGCCGCGCTCATCGGTGATTCTCAGGTGGTAGCGGACCGCTCTCTCGCTCAGGTAGACGCCGTGGCGCTCCAGCTCGCGGGCGATGTGGATTGACCCGAGCGGCTCGGCCGACTCACTCAGGACTTTCAGGACGGATATGATTTTTCTCTCTGTCTCCGTGCTCGCCGTCTGGACCATATCAACTCCTATACATTATTCCTGAACCGACTGGTAATGGGCAATCGGCGGTCGCGGCCAAAGGCGCGCGGCGTGATTTTGACTCCCGGCGGCGCTTGCCGGCGCTTATACTCGCTGGTGTCCACCAGGCGCGCCGCTTTCTTGACCACCTGCGGGTCGAAACCCATATTGATGATTTGCTCCACGCTCTTGTCTTCTTCCACGTAGGCCGTCAGGATGGGGTCGAGCAGGTGGTACGGCGGCAGAGTATCCTGCGCTTTCTGTTCGGGGGCAAGCTCCGGCGAAGGCGCCTTCTCGAAGACGGTGCGCGGGACAATCTCCTTGCCTTCTCTCTCATTGCGGTAGCGGGCAAGCTTGTAGCCCAGGGTCTTGGGCACGTCCTTGATGACGGCAAACCCGCCCGCCATATCGCCGTAGAGCGTGGTGTAGCCGGTGGCCATCTCGCTCTTGTCGCCGGTGGTGAGCACCAGCCAGCCAAACTTGTTGGACAGCGCCATCAGGAGATTGCCCCTGATTCTGGCCTGAATGTTCTCCTCGGTCACATTGGGTTGAGCGCCGGCGAAAGCCTTCGCCAGAGTGTCCAGGTACACCTGGAAAATCTTGTCGATAGAAATGTGCATCAGCTTGATGCCCAGGTTTCCGGCAAGCAGTTTAGCGTCCGAGATGGAGCCCGGCGACGAATAGCGCGAGGGCATTGACACGCCGACAACGTTTTCTTTGCCCAGCGCATCGACGGCGATAGTCGCCACTAGGCTGGAATCGATGCCGCCGGACAGGCCAATGACCACCTTCTTGAAGCCGTTCTTGTGAACATAGTCGCGAGTGCCGAGCACCAGGGCGTGGTAGACTTCCTCGATGGGTCCGCATTCATGCACCTGCCGGGGAGACAACGGCGGCTTTTCGGCCGTAACCCGTGCTTCGGAGATGACTATTTGCTCGGCCAGGCCGCGGCGCTCCTTGACCAGCAATGTCTCTTTGCGCCAGCGCGGGTCGTGAAGACGGGTGCGGAAAACGCCCTCGATGTCCAGGTCGGTCACCACCAGGTCTTCCTCGAAGTGGTTGCCGCGGGCAATCAGTTCGCCCTTTTCATTGAGCACCAGACTGTTGCCGTCGAAGACAAGCTCGTCCTGCCCGCCGACCAGGTTGCAGTAGGCGACGATGGCGATGTTATCGGTGGCGCGGGTGGCAAGCATTCTTTCCCGCCAGGCGCTCTTGCCGGCGTGGTAGGGGGAGGAGCTGATGTTGATAATGACCTCCGCCCCGGAATAGGCCTGGATGGTGGCCGGACCGGCCTCGTACCAGATATCCTCGCAGATATTGATGCCGATTCCCACCCCGCAGATGTTGTAGACGGGCACGCGACTCCCCTCCTGGAAATAGCGGTTCTCATCGAAGACGCCGTAGTTGGGCAGGTATATCTTGTGGTAAATATGAGCGATTTTCCCGTCATGGATGATGGCGGCGGCATTGAAGAGGTCGTCTCACGCGTCAACAAAGCCGACTATTGAGGTGAGCCCGGTGGACTTTTCGGCGATAAGGTTCAGGCACTCCCGGT
>JBGOXU010000178.1:0-3166 GCA_041479305.1 Dehalococcoidia bacterium | reverse complement strand
GACATTATGGACTAACGCTATTTGCGATGCACCACACTAGCTAGGAGATAGGCGGGCGCTTGTTCGCCCAGGGCCGGGCTTCCTCAAATGCCGCCGAGGTGCGCAGGACGGTAACCTCGTCCTCCAGCCGCCCGACCATCTGCAGGCTGATGGGCAGTCCATCGGGCGTGAAGCCGCAGGGAATGGCCGCTGCCGGGTTCAGCGTCAGGTTGAAAACAGGGGTGAACGGGTGGAAGGGCCAGTCGATGAAGTGCCGCCCTAGCTCCCGCGCCTTTTGGCCGACCTTGGGGGCGGGCACGGCGGTGCAGGGCGTGAGCAGCAGGTCGTATTGGGCGAAGAAATCGAGCATTACGCCGCGCATCTTTTCGACCTGCACCCAGCTTTTGGCCACCTCGACGCCGCTGACATCGCGGCCGCATTCGAGCGCGGTCTTGGTGTACTCCATCAGCTTATCGGCGTGTTTCTCCAGCAGAGAGCCGTAGGGGATGAAGTTGCGTGAGTTGATGAGCACGTCCCAGGTGTCAAAGGGGTCGATAGGCGTGGGTGTGGCTTCCTCGACGCTGTGTCCCATCTCGGCGAAGACCTTGACCGCTTTTTCCACGGCCGCCTTCACCTCGGGGTCGACCTTGACGCCGAACGGCCCATAGCCCAGGTCGGGGCTCCAGGCAATCTTCAGTCGCTTCGGTTTGGTGTCGAGGGCTTTAACGTAGTCGGGGGGTGGGGTGCGGATGCAGGTGTAGTCCAGCCCATCCGGTCCGGCGATGACATTCATCATCAGGGCAGTGTCTCTCACCGTCCAGGTAAGCGGCCCGGTGCAGCTGACGTGGGAGACGCCCCACGGGGCGACGTCTTTGGGCACGCGACCGTAGTTGGGCTTGAGTCCGTACAGTCCGCAGTAGGCCGCCGGAATCCGGACCGAGCCGCCGCCATCGCTGCCCTGGCTGAGCGGGCTGATGCCGGCGGCGGCGCCGGCGGCCGCCCCGCCGCTCGACCCGCCTGATGTCCTGTCCAGGTTCCACGGGTTGCGGCAGGAATCGCCGAGCTTGTTATCGGTGCAGGCGGCCAGCCCGAACTCGGGTGTATTGGTCTTGCCGACGATGATAGCGCCGGCGGCTTTGAGTCGCTTGACCATCGTGCCTTCCGTCTCAGGAACAACGTCTTTGTAAACGAGCGAGCCGCTGGTGGTGCGGATGCCCCTGGTGGCGACGAGGTCTTTGATGGAAGTGGGAATGCCGTGGAGAGGACCGAGCTTTTCACCGGTGCTGAGCGCCTTCTCGGCGTGGCGGGCGCCCTCCAGCGCCGACTCCTCGGCGAGGGTTAAGTACGCGTTCAGCTTGGGGTTGAGTTCTTTTATTCTTTTGAGAATGACTTCCATCAGCTCCACCGGGGAAAGCTTTTTCTTTCGAATCATCTCGGTGAGCTTGTAGACGGGAGTGAAGGCAAGTTCTCTATCGGCGGTGGTTGAAGCCATGTCAGCATCTCCTTTCAGCGGGCAGAAATTGGGGCAAGCAGTGGAATTCTAGGCGGGGTGGGGGGCTTTGTCAAGGACTACGGGCGGCTCAAATCGATGAGTTCGTACGTAGCGTTGGCTTCTTCCAGCCGGCTGATGAGGCCTGGGGCCGCCTCGTCCACGCAGACGATAACCGGGGACAGGCCGCTGCGGACGGCTTCGAGGGCGGCTTCACCCGCGCCATAGATATAGAGAGGTCCATCGAAGACTTTTTTCAGGGCGACGACCGCTTCGATACCGATAGCGCCAACCAGACCTCTGCCCGATACTTCTTTCTTCAGCCGGGCGAGGTCAATCTTCTTCGAGCCGCCCCGCTTGACCGAGGGGACTTTAAGGACGGTCGCTTTGCCCTGTCTGAAATCGACGATGCCCTCAATATTGCTCACCCCGATGTCTTCGCCGGCTCTGGCGTCCGTCACCGCGATACCTTTGGCGCCCTGACCCGGCTGAGGCGTGGCGTAGAGCAGGCCATCCCTCATCTCCAGTCCGACGGCTTGCCCTTTCTTGATGTCGCCGGCGGCAATGGCGGCCGAAACCGAAATACTGGTGATTGCCTGCTGGACGACGGCGTCATAGCTCCGCAACTCTCTGAGGACTTTGATTGTCCAGTTGACCCCCTTGGTGGTGGGGCGGTATCGCGAGCGTCCGTCAGAGGCGAGCATGCCCTCTTTGACCATCTGCTTAATGTAGTCGGAGATTGCCTGCGGCGTCACCCCCAGCTTGCCGGCGATGTCCCGCTGCTGGATATTGGGCCCGCTCCGAGCAATCTCCACCAATATCTGGAACCTGGTGGCGAGGTTCTTATTGCGTAAGATTTCGACCATAGGCTAAAAGTACTATTGAACAATCGATGGCGACTTCTCTAGTATTATAGCAATTTGTTGTGGAGAAAAGACAGTACCGGGGAAAAGATGGAACTATGTTCTAGAACACTAGCTCTTCACAAGAGGCGTTTAATCATTTATGCTGGAACTAATTGGACTATCGTCAGATACGCTGGAATATAGAAAAACTAAGCGAGACTGCAAGGTGAACGCCGTGGAAGGTAAAAACAGCTTACTCACCTCGGAACAGGTAGCCGGAATTCTCCAGGTTCATGTTTTGACAGTATATAGCTATATACGACAGGGCAAGCTTGACGCCATACGTCTAGGTCGAAGCTATCGCATTGTTCCCAGAGAACTTGAGCACTTTATCGAATCGAACCGGATTCAAAAAGGTAAGTAAAACTGAAAAGCGAACCTTCAAAAACTACCGAACAAATCGGATGAGTAGGAAAGTGGCAATTAGAGAGGGCGTACATGGAACTACTTCAGCATAACCGGCGAGTCGTAGTCACTGGCTTGGGGGCGGTCAGCCCGGTGGGGCTAAACGTCCCCGATATGTGGCAGGCGCTCGTCGCCGGGCGCTCCGGAGTGGACTATATCTCCACTTTTGATGCGGCGCCATTCGAGACCAAATTTGCTGCCGAGGTGAAGGGCTTTGACGTCAGCCAGTACGTCGAGCGCAGGCAGGCGCGGCATATGGACCGCTTCACTCAGTTTGCCGTTGCCGCCAGCCTACAAGCCGTTGCCGCGGCGAAGTTGACCATAGACGCAACCAATGCCCAGGATGTGGGCGTGGTCGTCGGCAACAGCGTTTGCGGGCTACTTTCCG
>JBGOXU010000177.1:0-3178 GCA_041479305.1 Dehalococcoidia bacterium | reverse complement strand
TGAAGCCGATGTCCTTGAGCACCAGGCCCTGCTCGATGGCGTACTTGCCCAGCCGGCACGGACCGTAGGAGCCGGACATAAAGCCTTCCGCGTTCTTGAAGTCGGTGCCGTTTTCATAGAAGGCGCGCATAAACCCGCCCAGCGTCACCCGGTAGGGCAGGCACTCCGTGCCCGTGGTCACTGTGTTGCTGTACAGGATGTTGCGTTCGTCAGGTTCGGGGAGGACGATGGCCCGCACCCCGTAAGCCTGCATTGCCGCGGCGACGACGTCGGCGTGGGGCGACATCCGCGGGATGAGCAGGGTCTTGCTGGCACTGATGACCGTGGTGCTACCCCGGTAGATGTCTTCTCGGTTGACCTCCGCGGGCTTACCGGAGCGGGCGTAGCTCCTGATGGTATCGACGAAGGCTTCCAGCCGGGTGACGATGCCGGCCTCGGCGGCGTGCTCATCAATCTCCAGTTGCCCGAGGGGCTTGCCGCCCATAATGTCTTCCAGCAGGCCGATGATGAAGGAGTTAGGGCCGCAGCCGAAGTTGGTCAGCGCCAGCCCGTAAAGCTGAGGGTCTTTTGCCGTGATGACACTGGCGGCGATGAACTTGCTCTCGTACGACCAGTAGGGACGGTCAGAGTAGTCAAAGGGATTTATCGATGCTAATGGCAAGAAGTCTATTGGAATGGGCACGACGCCCAGCTGCGCCAGCTTCTCGGTGATGCCCAGGTTGGCGCCCGCGTCCTGCGACATATAGGAGCGGGTAAGCAGGACAACGCCCAGCTCGCCCGTCTCTTTCAACTGCCTGAGCAATTTCTCACCCAGGGCGGCACGGTCGACATCATATTTCTGCTGGGCGGCAATCCCGGCCTGCGCCGCCTGCCGACCGGCGTCTTTGCTGAAACCCAGCTTCAGTGCAGCATCAGTGAGATTATGAATAACCTCCTCGTCGCCAAGACTGAAGTCGATGATGGGACTGAGCAGCCGCTCGCCCAGGTCGAGCACCTGGCGGACAATGAACGGCGATGCCTGCACCAGGGGGCAGGCGTACTTCTGGTTCTCCTCTCCCTCTTTCCGTCCCAGCCGGATGAAGCAGGGGTACAGGATGAAGTCGACTTTGTCCTTGAGCGAGACAATATGCCCGTGGACGAGCTTGACCGGGAAACAGCTATCGGTGTAGCTCACTTCCACCGACTGCTCCATAATCTCCTTGGTCGTCTTGCCGGAGAGGAGAGTCCTTACCCCCAGCGCGTTGAGGAAACCGAGAAGCAGAGGCGCATAATCATAGGCAAGCAATGCTCTGGGGATACCCACCAGAAATCCGCTGCCCGTGTTTTCCTTATAATCCCGGAAAAGCAGTTTCTCTCTTTCGTCGAAGAAAGTCTCGCGGCGTGCCTGGCTGAGGGTGCTGTCATATTTATCGCAGCGACTGCCGTAGAAGGTCGGCTTGTCATCCGCGGTTTGCATGCGAGTGATGGTGCAGTTGTTATCGCAGGCTTTGCAGATGAAAGTGGACAGCTTGCATTCACTGTCGACGACCTTCTGGAAGCCATTAAACTTCGATTTCTGGCCGGCGGCGGCCTCTTTCGCCAGCAAAGCCGCCCCGATGGCCCCACTCACTTCCCGATGCTCGGCCACGGTCAGCTTCCGGTCCTTGAGCTGTTCCTTGAAGGCGGCAACGACGGCTTGATTGTAAAAGACGGCGCCGGTCAGGATGACCTTCTTGCCCAGTTTCCGGCTGCCCACCACCTTGGACAGGTAGTTCTTGGCGATGGAGTTAGCCAGGCTGGCGATGACAACTTCGAGAGGGACGCCTTCCTGCTGGGCGGAGGGGACGGCCTGTCCCATAAAGGCGGCACAACGCGTGCCGAGGTCGATAGTATACGGCGCGGCGAAGGCAAGGCGGGCGAAATCGCCATTGGTCACCTTGACGCCAAGCATCTCGGCCAGCTCATCGATGAAGCTCCCCGTGCCCGCGGCGCAGGCTTTGTTCATCTGGTAGTCCACCACCACCCCGTTGCGCTTGATGACGAGCTTGGAGTCCTGCCCGCCGATTTCAATGATATCGGCATCGGGGTCGATATCCACGGCAGCGCGGGTCTGGGCCGTAATCTCATTCTTAATCAAATCGGCGCCGATGAGGCTGCCCACCAGGTACCGGCCCGAACCGGTCACGCCCACGCCGGTAATGGTCACGTTCTCCGCCCCGGCCTTGAGCAGATTGCGGAAGACCTGTTTCACGGCATCGACGGGCCGACCAGCGGTCATCAAATAGTTCTTGACGAGGATTCGCTTGCCGTCCGCGTCCATGATAACGGCCTTGGTGCTGGTGGAGCCGACGTCCACGCCCAGGTAGCCAACACACGTCTCTTTTATCCCCGGACTGCCGCCGTTCCCCGGAATGTCCGCCACTTCGAGTCTGGGCGTTTCAAAATAGCGCTGGCGGACATCCGATTCGGGTAGTAGACTGACTATTGACGTTTTGTCACGGGAAAGCAGAGCGGAACCGAGCGCTTCAATATACAGCGCGTCTTCTGGCACGGTGACTTTGACCTCGTGCCCGTTGCGCGCCGAGATAACTTCGCTTGCCGCCTTGACGATGGCGCTATTTGCCGCCACGCCGCCGACGAAGTAAACCGGCTCGGCGAAAGCGCCCTTTTGCAGTGAAGCGACCATCCGAACAATACTCTCGCAAAGGGCGTAGAGCATCGACTCGACGGCAACGCCCTTCTGCTGGAGGTGAATAAGGTCGCTCTTGGCGAAGACACTGCACCGGGCGGCGATGCGGGGAGCGGGACCCTGGCATTTCAGGGCGATGCTGGCAAAGTCGGCCATGCTGATGCCCAGGCGGTACGCCTGCTGTTCCAGGAACCTCCCCGTCCCCGCCGCGCACAGCGGGTTAGAGGCCACTTTCCAGGGCTTCTTCAGCCCGTCTTCCAGCGTTATAACGAGGGAGGTCTGGCCGCCAATCTGGACAATGGTCTTGACATCGGGGTGGCGACTGAGCAGTCCGGAAGCAATCGCCAGTGGGCTGCTATACTCCCCCCACCCATATTCCGCGGGAACAACGCCCTTCCCGGAACCGGAGACGCCGGCGGAAGTAATGTCGTCCAGCCGGAACCTGATGCTCAAGCGAGAAAGGAGCGCATTGACCGCGGCTTTGGGGTTGGCGGTGATTTTTTCGACGTC
>JBGOXU010000176.1:0-3182 GCA_041479305.1 Dehalococcoidia bacterium | reverse complement strand
TTCTTACTGGCGCGGTGGAAAGCCTCCAGGTAAGGCCCCGGGGAGGAGGCTGAGGTGGTGGGCAGCTTTTTCACCCTTCGCAGGAGAGAGTAGCACTCCGTCGGCGTGATATCGATGCCGTCACGGTAGGTCTTGCCTTCGATAATCAGCTGGACCGGTATGACTTCGATGCCATATTTCGCCACCAGTTCCGGCGGGATGCAGGCAGTGGTATCGGTGACGATGGCGACTGTCTTCACCGGTTTTTCCTCGCCTGCCAGAAATGGTGCTTTTTGTCCACGACGATACCATTCTTGTCGCCGGCCTGTGCCATTTCTCGCCTGACGCCGGGCAGGGACCTCAAGATAAGGAACAGAGTAAGCGCGATGGTGTAGTAGATGACCATCGGTGGGCCGTGGAACAGCCAGATAATCAGAGGCAGAAGCGCCAGCCCGACGACCACAGCCAGCCGGACGTTGCTGGTGATGACAATAAGGACGAGCATGACACCCAGGCTGATGGCGAACTGGATGGGAGCGAGGGGCAGGAGCACCCCGAGAGTGGTCGCCGCGCCCTTGCCGCCCTGAAATCGCAGGAAGACCGGCCAGTTGTGGCCGACGATGGCGGCAAACCCGGCGGCGAAGACCCAGACCACCTCCAGCCCCAGCCATCGAGCAATGAGAACGGACAGCGACCCTTTGCTCACATCGAGGAGCAGGACGAGCAGTCCGGGAACGAGACCGATTTCCCGCAGCGTGTTCAGCGTCCCGACGTTGCCCCCGCCCACCCGCCGGATGTCCACCCCTTTGACCAGCCGCCCGGCAAGGTAAGCGCAGGGAATAGCGCCCAGCAGATAGCCGAGGGCGATGGTGGTAACCAGTTTGAAGATTATCATGGATGCCGTCAGTCGGTGTAGAAGGCAAGGCCGATGGTGCCGGTGCCGCAGGCGTACCCCATCACCGGGCTGAACTCGGCCAGCCAGAGCTCGGCGCAGTTGAACTCCTTTGACACCCGCCCCATTAGTTTTTGGGCTTCCTCAAGGTCGTAGGCGTGGAAGACGGAGACATGCACGGGCTTGTCGTCAACCTTCTCTTTCATCATCTGCAGAATGCGCTCGATGCCGTGCTGGTGATTACGCACCGCGGTGGTGAAGTGCACCGCTCCGGCCACGGTCAGGATGGGCTTGATGTTCAGGACGGAGCCCACCTGCGAGGCAATCTTGGGTATGCGCCCCGAACGGTAGACGTGCCGGATAGTATCGAGAAAGACAATGGCGTTGACTTTGTCTCTGACTTCAAGCGCCGCCCGGGTGACCTCTGCCAGACTCTTTCCTTCTTCGGCGGCGCGCGCCGCCGCTAGGGCAACAAAGCCCTCCGCCGGAGTGGCGGTCAACGAATCGATTACTTCAATATTGGTGCCGTTTAGCTCAGTCCTGGCCAGTTCTCTGGCTTTCAACGCTGAGTTGTTTAATGAACTGAGTCGGGTGGACAGCGTCACGCAGACGATATCACGGGCACGGCGCGCGGCATTGCGGAAAGCAACGAGGCAGTCCTCCGGGGAGGCGGCTGACGCCTTGAAGCTTGCCGGGTCCTGCAGGAACAGCTCGTAGGCTTGCGATGGCGTTACGTCCACCCAGTCGCGATAGAGCTTGCCGCTGGCGTAGAAGTTGATGGGGATAACCTCAATCTGGTAGCGCTCTGCCAGCTCATGGGTGAGGCAGGCGACGCTATCGGTCACCACCGCTACCGTCTTCATTTTGGACCTCCTCAGCGGCCTATTCGCTGACAACGCTTTCGGCGAACTTCCGGCTGCCCTTCCTGATTTGTCGTTCCAGAAAGGCGGGCACCAGGAACAAGCCGAGCATGGCGAGCACCAGAATGCTGAAGGCGGGCGAACTCATTCGCCCCTGGGTGTAGTAGGCAATCATCGTCAGCGTCAGGAGGCCTGACAGAATGAGAAGGGTAGCTCTCAGCCAGCGCTGGCGGATGCGCAGGAAGGCGACGATGGTCAGCGCGAGCGCCAGAAAGCTGAGGGCAATGGCGGGCGCAAAATCGTAGATGCGGCCAAAAATTTCGGGAGCGGAGCCTGTCCAGGGTCGAATTGCCAACACCCACCCGATGACGATGGGGGTAGGAAGGAGCATCAGTGTGCTGAAGAGCCAGTCGGTCCTGATGGTCTGTTCGATGATGGAGTAGACCCACCAGGAAGCGAGGAACATATAGACTGGGACGGCTATCCAGTACCATCCCCTGGGCAGGTAAAGCAACAGAATACCCGCCACGGCGACGGGCAACAGCGTGTAGCCGAGCCAGGGGAAGACCCAGGAGGGCTTGCCGCGCCACAGTCCGTACAGGACGATGCTGAGGACAACCATCAGCATAACCGTGCCCCAGCCGATGTATTGCCACCAGTTGAGGGCAAAGAGTACGCCGTAGAGGAGGTGGGGGGTGGCGGCAAGAATGGCCTGTTTCCAGTGGCGCTGGCTGTGGGCCTCGTAGATTTGCCGGGCAATGACCCGTGCCGAACCGAGCAATCGAAGACAAGTGCGGGTAGCTTCCTCTTCGGTAAGCCCGGTCTGCTTCAGTTCCTGGACTCTATCCTCGATGTGCGTCTCCAGTTCGTTGATAACATCGAGTTCCTCCGCGGGGTCGAGCCGCAGGTTGTCTTTGATGGCTTCAAGGTATTGACTCAATACCGGCGTCATTTTGCCCTGTCCTATAGTCCTGTCGGTTGAATTATCAGATTCATCGCTTTGAGGAAGTCAAACCACCGGTTGCGCTCGTCTTTCAGACGGGCGCGGCCTTGGGTGGTGATGTGATAATAGCGGCGCTGGCGGCCGTTGGTCAGAAGCTCCCACTTGCCGGCAACCAGGCCGGCGTTTTCGAGGCGGTGGAGGGCGGGGTAGAGGGTGCCTTCTTTGAACTCAAAGTAGCCTTGACTGCGGCGTTTCAGCTCGCGGATGATTTCATAGCCGTACATCGGCTGCTGTTCGATGACGCAGAGAAGAAGGGAATCGATACTGCTTTTGATGAGCTCTTTGCGCTGTGCCATACGCTACCTCGCCGGTCTCAATACCTAGAACTACTAGGTAGGATAGCACTTTTGCGCCGGTTGTCAAGTGGGGTTGGGGAGAACCTATCCCCTTCAGGGTGGTTCCAGTGATGGTTCCAGTGATGTCACCAGAACTGTCACCAGAACTGAAC
>JBGOXU010000175.1:0-3185 GCA_041479305.1 Dehalococcoidia bacterium | reverse complement strand
GTTGTTGTCGGCATTGTCAGCATCTCCATGCTCAATATCTACGGTATCCGCCACTCCTTTTCCGCTTTCTTCCCCCCAATCCTCGATGAGTTCGGCTGGGCACGCGGCAGTACCGCGCTGATGCTGTCGCTCAACCTTCTGCTCTACGGGCTTCTGGCGCCCATCGCCGGGGCGTTTGCGGCGCGCGGTCGCCCGAAGGTGATGGTGACCTTTGGTGTGATTCTGGTGGCGTTGAGTACCGCTGGCTGTGCCCTGGCCCAGGAGTTGTGGCATTTTTATTTGCTCTTTGGAATTCTGATGCCGCTGGGCATGGCTTTTGCCGGTGTGCCGGTCCTGATTACGGCGGTCGCCAACTGGTTCGAAAAGCGGCGCGGGATGGCAATTGGCCTGGGTTATGCCGGCGGCGGGCTCAGCTTCTCGATGGCGATGTACGCCAACGCTCTGATATCGAACGTGGGCTGGCGCTGGGCTTTCGTCATCATGGCCGGCACGATGGTCGCCATCGTCATCCCGCTCATCTGGTTCTTCTTCAAAGACCGGCCGGACCGAATCGTTGAACCGGATGACCCGCCGGCTATGGGAGGCGTGGCGACAGCCCCCGCCATTCACGCCACGCCCTTCGGGCACCTGGAACTGACCGAGATTCTGCGTAACCCCAGGCTCTGGCTGCTTGTCCTCGTCCAGATGCTCTATATGGGGATTGCCGGGTATATGCTTATCACCCACCAGGTCATCTTCGCCAGGGACATCGGCTACAGCAGTCTGTTTGCCACCTCGGTGGCCGGCGTGGTTGGCTTTGCCATCGCCGTCGGCAATTTCTTTGGCTTCCTGACCGACCGTATCGGCCGGGAGAAGGTGCACACCGCGGTTACGATTGTAATGGTGCTTTCCATCCTGCTTCTGCTTCTCCAGAAGGATGCCTCCAACCCGTGGGCGTTTTACCTGTACGCGGTGGGCTTTGGCTTTTCCCTGGGCCTGATGGCGCCCTGCGTTACTGCCGGCGCGGCCGACCTCTTTCACGGCCGGTACTTCGGGGTCGTTAACGGACTACTTCTGGCGGGGATGGGAGTAGGTGGTATCCTTGGTCCGTGGCTGGGCGGCTACATCTTCGATTTGACCGGCAGCTACACAATTGCCTTTGTCATCGCCATGTCAGCCTATGTTCTAGCTTGCGTCAGCCTGTGGATTGCGGCGCCGCGTAATGCCGCCAAACTGGTGAAACAACCGATTCAATAGACGGAAGGAGATTGAGCTATGGCCAAGACGAGAGAACCTTTTGAAGTGACGATTGCGGAAGCCTGTTCGGCGATTGCACAGGGAAAGCTGACACCTTCTAAGCTTCTGGAGTCCTGCCTGAAGCGCATTGACGCCGTCGAGGACAAGGTGAAAGCCTGGGCCTGCCTCGACCGTGAGAGCGCGGTGAAAGCGGCAAAACGACTCGACCAGGAAGTGCGCCAGGGCAAAATCCGGGGTCTTCTGCACGGCATACCCATCGGCATCAAGGACATCATCTACGTGGCGGGTCTGCCCAACGAGTGCGGCTCGAAGAGCTGCGCCGGTTTCATCCCGGCTTTTGACGCCACCGTGGTCGCCAGGCTGAAGAAAGCGGGCGCCATCATCCTGGGCAAGACACACACTACCGAGTACGCCTACTTCGACCCGGCGGAGACGCGCAATCCGTGGGGCCTGGAGCACACCCCGGGTGGTTCGAGCAGTGGTTCGGCGGCGGGCGTAGCGGCGAGAATGTTCCCGGCCGCCCTGGGAAGTCAGACGCTGGGGTCGATTCTGCGCCCCGCTGCCTACAACGGCATCGTTGGCTTCAAGGCGGAGCACGGCCGGGTCAGCACCTACGGTGTGGTGCCGGTGAGCTGGAACCTGGACCATGTCGGTGTTCTTGCCCGCACCGTGGAGGACGCGGCGATTGTTTTTCAGGTCATTGCCGGCTATGATTCGAGAGACCTCTATTCGCTGAATGAAGAGGCGCCGGACTGCCTGAGCCGACTGGAGACGAAGCGGGCGCCGCGCATCGGCCTGATGCGGGAGTACTTCTACGAGCGGGTCGACGACGATATGCGCCGCACTACCGATGAGGCGGCCAAGCGACTTCAGGAGGCGGGTGCAAAGGTAGAGGAAGTGGCGCCGCCTGCCAGCCTCGGCTCCGCCCACCCGACCGGCGATATAATCATCGCTGTGGAAGCGGCGGCTGTCCACGAGGAGACCTTCGCGGAGAAGAAAGAACTGTATAGACCGGGAATCCGGGGTCTGGTCGAGAAGGGATTGGGCATCAAGGCGGGCGATTATGCCCGCGCCCTGCACGCGCAGAGACAGCAGAGGGCGGATGCCCTGCCTCTGTTTGACAAGTATGACGCCATTCTGACGCCGGGCGCGCCGAGCGCGGCGCCCAGGGGTATGCCAACAGGGAAGCCCTTGATGCAGGCGCCGTGGACGGTAATGCGCATCCCTACCATCGCCCTGCCGACGGCTTTGAACAAAGCCGGTCTGCCGCTGGGGATTCAACTGGCGGGCGCGCCGAAGGCGGAAGACAAGCTCCTCTCAGTGGCAAGATGGTGCGAGAAGGCGCTGGATGTGCGACTGGGAATGCCGCTGGGCTAAGGTGAGCCAGGCAAAATTGGTGGGACTGCCAGAAGCTCATTCTTTCGAATGGAAGCAAGCAATAGTTCTTTAAGAACAACATCTTTTAGCTGGCTCTGATAGGATAAAAGGGCTTCTTGTTTCAGGTTTTCCACCTCTTCGGTCAACAAGAAACGCTTCCAGCTTCTGTCGAAGAGAAGGAGGCGTAGTGGCGGTAGCAGATTCAGGTCAGGAGCAAATATTTTTGGTCGCGGATAGAAGAATTCGTAATGGACAAGGTATTCATAGGCTATCCTCTTGTTGGGTGCTTCGGCGAGTATCTCCTCCATTATCCTGCCGATAGTTGAATGGTCGGGGTGGAAGTCTTTTGGATGGGGATAAATAACTATGTCGGGGTTGAAGTCGTCAAGCTGTTTCCTCAGCTTTGAGGATAGTTCAGATGCACTCTGCTTATGGAGAGTTCCATCGGGGAAATTCAAAAAGACAAGTTCACTCTCGGCGACACCCAAAATTCCGGTGGCTTTCCTGAACTCGGCATAGCGGGTGTTTTCGTTGTGATGCTTATTACCATTGGTGACTAATACTATCCTTAC
>JBGOXU010000174.1:0-3186 GCA_041479305.1 Dehalococcoidia bacterium | reverse complement strand
TACAAGCTCTACTGGGCGCAGGTAAGCCAGCACCTCGTCAACCTGGAGGAGAAAATCGGCAAGGTCAACCACGTCTACCACGAGTCCATTTCCCTCGGCGATGATGAGGGTCTCAAGGTGATGGAGAAGCTGAACCCTTCGAGCTATGCGGTCGCCAAGGAGAAGTGTCAGAATGGCGCCGTTCTAGAAGCCACCGAAGACCATGAGATGGCCGCCGAAAGCGCCGACTGGGAGCGCTTCATCCTCATCGGCTTCTTCAGCCAGCGCGTCGCCGACCTCGCCACCGAGCTGTATGTCGAGGCGACGCACAAGAGGTATAAACACATCGGCAAGCACATCAACGAGACCCTGAAGCCGGACGAGGTCGGCCTCCTCTTCATCCGCGAGGGGCACATCGTCCAGTTCCCACCCGACATCGAGGTGTTCAGCGTTTCGCCCCCTGCCCTCGATGATATCCACCGCTGGCAGAGGGAGCGTTCGACCGAAAAAAGGAGCGAACAATGAGCGCCATTGAAGAATTCGCCGCCATACTGGAAAATACGGATGTGATGAAGCAGGCGCTCCGAATCCTGAAGGAAGAGCCAGCCCTTCTCCTCGCCGAAATCTGCCGCGAGTATGAGAGGAGCAGCCGCCAGCCTATCCCCGACCACCGCTTGCGCTCCATCGGCTATATGGGGGAAGCCGCCACCAAAGCCCTCATCTCGGCAGGACTGGTGAAAAAGCAGTCCGGCGGCTCGACTTCCCTCTACGTCTACGAGCCGACTGCCGAAGGGCTGAAATGGTGGGAGAAGCTGAAGGCGGAGGGGTTCTACAAGAGGTAACGCCCCTCCCCACAACCCAACAAACTTACCTCTTCGCCAGACTCGCTAAGGCCGGGAACAGCATATCCAGCATCTCATCGGCTTCTTTGCGGGTGGTGATGATGGGCGGGTTGAAGCGCACGCGACTGTAGTACTTGGCGTGGGACAGCCGGACGTACAGACCCTTCTGCAGTAGCTCGCGCTGCCACTTGTTCAGCACCGCGGAGTCGAACGGTTTGCGGCTGGCTTTGTCTTTCACTATCTCGATACCCAGCATCAGCCCCATCCCACTGATATCATCGACGATGGGCAGAGTCTTCAGCTCGCTCTTGAATCGCTTCATCACGTAGTTGCCGATTTTCTCCGAGTTCTCGACCAGCTTCCGGTTCTGAATCAGCTTCAGGGATGCCTTGGCCGCCGCCGCGCCGATGGGATTGCCGTGCTGGGTCCAGCCGTGCCAGAGCATCGCGCCCTTCAGCCCCTCAAAGACTCTATCGCTGATTAGCGTCGCGCCGAAGGGGAAATAGCTCCCCGTGATTGCCTTGGCCACGCTCATCATATCCCATTTCACGGGCGGCCAGTGCTCCATTGCCCACATTTTGCCGGTGCGCCCGAAGCCGGTCTGGACTTCATCGCCGATGAGCAGGACATCGTTATCACTGCAAATTTGCCGTATGATGGGGAAGTATTCCGGTGGCGGGGCGATATTGCCCGCGGCGCCCAGCACGGGTTCCGCGATGTAAGCGGCCACCGTATCGGGGCCTTCCGTACGGATGATTTCCTCGACGTAGCGGGCGCAGAGGATATTACATTTGGGGTACTTCAGATTGAAGGGACAGCGATTGCAGTAGTAGTATGGCGCCTGAACAAATCCAGAAGCCAGCGGTCCATAGCCGGCCCAGAAGGCCCCGCTTCCCACCCGCGTCGCGGCGGCCGACCCCATACCAGCGCCGTGGTAAGCATTCTCGATGCTGATTATCTTGTACTTGCCCTTACCCTGCCGCGTCCAGTAGAGGCGGGCAAGCTTAAAGGCTGTCTCCACCGCTTCTGAGCCGCCGCTGGTAAAGAAAAAGTGGTCGAGGCCTTTAGGAACGACCCTGGCGAAATCCCGCGCGAACTCGATAATGGGCGCGTTCGACTGCTTGCCCATGAGGTGAGCGAACTGGAGCTTTTTCGCCTGCTCGCACATCGCCTCGATGATTTCTTTGTGGCCGTGGCCCAGGGTGTTGCTCGTCTGCTGGGAGCCGGCGTCATAGTAGAAATTACCCTCGGTGTCCCAGCACTTGATGCCTTCCGCCCGCTCGATGACCGGACCGATGTCCTCATCCCCCACCACCCCGAAGCCATGGATGATGTGCTTGCGGTCTATCTTGAGAAGCTCTTCCGTGCGTTTGCTCGCCATTTCCCACCTCCACAGTGTTTTGCAGTCAATATAGCACTCCGATGGCTTTTTCTCAAGAGACCTGCCTTTCTTTACATTCGGCTAAATTGTCATTGCTACGAAAGTATGTGGTCCAAAACCCTGAATGTCATTCCCTCGAAGCTTGTCCCGCATGAGCGACTTCATCGCCATCCCGATGAAATCGGGACCTGATACGGGAGCGAGAATCCAGGGAATAAATGTTCCTTCTGGATTCTCGGGTCAAGCCTTCAGGCTGAATCAGGCTGAAGCCCGAGAAAGACAAAAAGGGGTGCTGCTTTCATACTTGGTGGTGCTACGAAAATAGAATTTGTCATTCTGAGCCGCAGGCGAAGAATCCGCAATCCTGAGAATGACAGTTCTCTGTGGGAACAGATATTTTCATCCTTTGTGGTGTCGGTTTCAACTGACATGAGAGATTGCGAGGGCAAGGCCCGAAGTAATCTCAACAACCGCTGTCATTGTCCTTCCTTGGAAGGATGGCAATCTCAATGAATAACAATCTATAGAGATTGCTTCGTTTCGCTCGCCCTGAGCACCTTGAGACTCTTCGCTTCGCTCCTAGTGACAGAGCGAAGGGCTCGCAATGACAATCCCGGCAAGTCGACTCAAACCCCCGGTCTGCCCACTAAGCATAACTACTTATTTCCGAATAAGTGGAAATAGCTAGTCGGAATTAGGTAGGACGGCGGAAGTTGCCCTATCCCCCAGGATGGTATTCTAAGGCTGAAGGTAAGAGAAGTGAAGGAGGTGTCAAGATGGAGTGGGAATTCATCGTTGCACTGGTCATTGCCATACCGATAATACTATTCCCGGCGGCATTCATCTGGTATCTAAACGTTGGCGGACTTGCACGGGCGTTCAAAGAAGCCAAAGAAAGACGCCTTGCCCGTGAGAAGAGCTCGCCAAAGCCAAGTAGCATCCGGTAAAGGTGGATGAAATGGACTGGCAGTTTATCGTCGCATT
>JBGOXU010000173.1:0-3210 GCA_041479305.1 Dehalococcoidia bacterium | reverse complement strand
TTCCGGCGTAAAGAAGTCCGCCGCCGACTCCGCGAGATAGTGGTAGGCTCCCTTGTTCCCTGACAGCCATTGGCCTAAACGGGAGACAATCAGGCGCAGGTAGAGGTGGAAGAGCCATCGAATCAGCTTACACTCTGGCTGGCTGGACTCGACAATGACATATCTGCCGCCGGGTGAAAGGACTCTGAATACTTCCGCCAGGTGGGGTTGAGCAACCGGGTTCTTGTAGGTCAGGTTGCGGAAGGCAAAAGAGATGCCCACGCAGTCGAAATAGACATCCGGAAAGGGCAGGCTGGCAACGACACCCTCGATGAAGGTGATTTTCCTACCGGGCGTTATGCGCCTGGCTTTCGCGGCGGCTTTCGCCAGCATCGGCGGGGAGTAGTCGAGTCCCACCAGCTCGACATCTTCTTTCGCCATCCGGGCGATATTGATGATAAGGTCGCCCGTGCCGCAGCCGATATCGAGGACTCTCTTTGGTTTTGCCGCCAGGCACTCGCGGGCGGCGGCGCGGCGCCACCTCTCGTCCATTCCCCAGGTGATGACGCGGTTGATGAGGTCATAGCGGGGAGGCACCGCCGTGAACATGCGCTGGAGGGGTTTGGCGGCAATCGATTTGTCAAACGGGTCTGTCATTAGTCTCACTCCGCGACCCCATCCCCTGTATCCCCTTCCCCTGAAATGGGAAGGGGAGGGAATTTGAAAGAGGGGTTGTGACCCCTCTTAGACGCCCCAGCTTATCAGGACAGTGAAGTCCATAGTTGGCTCAACCGAAGACCTTCGCCAGGATGTAGCCGATGCCCAGTAGCAGTTGGGTCAGCAGGACGATGAGGACATTGCTCGCCATCGCCGGCATAAACTTGTCCGGTTTGTCGAATTGGCGAGCGCCCTGGATTGCCTTGATTGCCAGCGGGATGGTGAGCAGGGCTATCGAGGCGAAGGCGGGCATAATTCTCAAGATGACGCCGGCAATTATCCAGATGTAGACGGCGATAGTCGCGGCGGCGTAGACCACGCTCGCCTTTGCCTTGCCGGCGACAATGGGAGTGGTCTTGCGGCCAGCCGCCTGGTCGGCTGCAACGTCGGGGAACTCGTTCAGGAAGAGCAGGTTGTGGACGAGAATGCCGGAAGGAATCGATGCGAAGAGAGCCGGACAGGTGTAGGCGCCGGTCTGCGCAAAGTAGATGCCGAGCACGGGCAAGACGCCCAGCCCCAGTCCCGCCGCCCACTCCGGATAGGGGGTTCTGAGGACGAGGGGAGTGTAAAGCAGGACAAAGATGGCGGCGACCAGCAGTAATGGCAGGAGCAGCCAGCCCTTGATGAGGATGAAATAGACCCCGATAGGGACAGTAAGCAGTAAAGAACCCAGCCCCAGCCAGAGCACTTGCCTCGGTTTGAGGAGACCGGCGGCCAGTATGCCGCTGCCGCCGCTGAACGGCGTGCGCCGCGTCGCCAGGTCAATGCCGCTTTTGTAGTCGAAATAGTCGTTGAGAGTGTTGACGCTGGTGTGCGCCAGGACCAGGCCGAAGCCGGCCAGCAGGGCGTGCCACAGGTTAAAATAGCCGTCATACCAGGCGATGCTCGTGCCGAGGAAGGCGAGCACCACGGACAAAACCAGGAATTGGGGTCGGGTTTCCAGGAGCCAGGTTTTCAAAGCCATAGTATTTCAAATATAGCAGAATAAATGAGGAAATGCCAGATGCGGCGTCAGCCGACGTGGCCATTGTCACTGCGAGTACAGCGAAGCCATCTCTGTAGATTATTCGATTATTGAGATTGCCATCCTTCTCTGGAAGGACAATGACAGACCGACAGTATCGATGGTTTTCAGTTGGTCTACTGCTCCGGAGCGCTCCGGACGAGGCTGAGCGCCGTCAGTTTGTCGACCTGGAGGCCAAAGTTAACCATGCCGAGGGAGGTGGGTGGCACCTTGAGACCCGTGCCACCGAGCCTCCGGTACTCCATCACACCACCTCCGCCGGCAACTCAGTCTACGGATTACTGATAACGAAGCTCCGGTCTATTATTGTCTTATGGAATGACTGCGGAACCTGAGAAAAGCGGTAAACTACTTGCCAATTCGGAAAATCTTGGTGCCACAGACAGGACAAACACCCCGGGTAGCTGGTCTCTTGTTCTTGAGGGTGATAGCCTGCGGGTTCTTGATTTCCCTCTTCGCCCGGCATTTCATACAATACGCTTGCATCGACTACCTCCTTTATTCTTATTTACGAGCGTATCAGACGTATAGGTGTTTGTCAATAGGGTTTGAAGCTAAAAACAGGTAAAATTTGTGAGGTCTGCGGTCGTAAACTTCTGAGAGGAAGCTGTGGTTTGCCTGCAATCCCCAGCAGGCCTGTCATTGCGAGGAGTCCCGCTCCTATCGGGATGGCAATCTCAATGAATCGAGTAATCTATATGAAACTACTTCTCCTTCTTCGGAAGGACCGCAATGACAACTGGAAAGACCTGGCAAATGGAACTGCTGTTAGGTCCCGAACCGCACCGAGACGACCGACAGGACGATGAAGATGACGGTCAGGGCGATGGTGAGCTGAAACAGCGTCTTCTCCACGCCGCGGCGGGTGCGGTAGACTGCCTCTTGGCTGCCGAAAATGCCCCCCAGACCCCCGCCCTTAACCTGGAGCAGGACGGCCAGGGTGAGGGCAATTGCGACCACGATTTGCGCGATACTAAAGTAAAATTGCATGTTACTCCTATTCTAACCTTGTGAGAGCCTCTTTTGCAAGACGGCATTCACCACGGCCGGGTTGGCGCGGCCCTTGGTTATCTTCATTACCTGCCCGACGAGGAATTTGACCGCCTGCTCTTTGCCGGCCTTGAAATCGGCGACGGCTTTGGGGTTGGCGGCGATAGCCTGGTCGGTGGCTTGCTCGATGGCGCCGGTATCGCTTATCTGACTGAGTCCTTTTTGAGAAATAATATCGAGAGCTGTCTTGCCTGTCTGGAACATTTCCTCAAGTACGGATTTGGCCGTGGCATCGTTGATGGCACCCTGGGCGCGCAAAATCAACAGTTGGACGAACTTCGCCGCGCTGACTTTCTGGCGGAAGACTTTAGTGTCGATATTGCGGGCGTTCATGATGCCGTTGGCCGGGCCGAGGAGCCAGTTGCTGATGTCCTTGGGCGGGATGGCTTTGCCGGCGACTTTGAGCATCTCTTCAAAATAGTCGGCCATGTCCTTCGAGC
>JBGOXU010000172.1:0-3215 GCA_041479305.1 Dehalococcoidia bacterium | reverse complement strand
GGAATTTGTTTTGAAGAGGGGTTAGCACCCCTCTTAACGCCCTTCAGGGTGAACCATTCTGGGTGAACCCCGCTTCTGATATTAGCATTGGCTAGTATTCCCTCTTTAGGCGTTCCGGTCTTTGCCCACCTCCTGACAAAACCCCATTGACTAATTAGAACGATTGTTCTAATATCTCAGTGTATTGATGTGTCGCAAATAGACTAATACGGAGTTGATGGCGATGAGCGAGCTGGAGAAAGGGTTATTCAATGACGGGAGTGTTACCGAAATCGATTTGCCACCGGAGTTCTGCCGTTACCGGGACGAAGGCTGTGAGCTGGCGGAGTCCTGCCTCAGCTGTCCCTTCCCCCAATGCCTCTACGAACAGCCGAGAGGCAAACAGCGCTGGCTGAAGAAGGCGCGGGACCGTGAAATCGTGAGGCTGTACAACAGCAAGGGAAAGGGTGTCAGGGAGCTGGCGCAGATGTTCGGCGTGAGTGAGAGGACAATTCAGCGGGCGCTGAAGATAAGTCCGTCCAATTTGCCGCAGCCATTATTGCCGGTGAATCTGAGTAAAGGAGCGAACCGTGATGAATGAAAACATAGCGACGCAGTTGTCCCGACTGGACTTAGAGCGAGTGCGGGGTTATAAAGACCTCCTCGATTTCTACCAGGGCAAGCAGTGGGAGGGACGGGAGCGGCGGGGCGAAAGGCGGCTCATCTTCAACTACGCCCGTGTCTTCATCGATAAGATTACCTCGTACCTGATGTCCGGTGTCAGCTTTGCCGTGGACGCCATCGAGGACTCCGATGAGGCAAGAGCCAGAGCCCAGAAAGCGGAAAAAGTCCTTTACCGGGTATATGAGGACAACAACCTGGAGCAACTCGACATGGAGACGGAAATCGACTGCGCCATTCTGGGCGATGCCTGTTTTAAGGTCGTCTGGGACGCCGCCGGGCGCAAGGTAAGGGTGACCGCCCCGGACAGCCAGGGTATTTATGCCTGGTGGTGGGGCGATGACATGTCGCGGGTCTGGCGGGTAGCTTCGAAGTACAGTCTATCGGCGGAGGAAACCCAGCTTCTCTACCAGGTTAAACCCAAAGGCAAGACGGCCACGGTCGTCGAAGTCTGGACGGCATCGGACTTTGAGCTTTACCTGGACAATAACCTGATTGAGAAAAAGCCCAACCCCTACGGCTTTATCCCCTTCATTATTTACCCCAACCTGCGCGAGCCGAAGAAGTTTTGGGGCGTCTCCGACCTGCCTCAGATTATGGAGTCCCAGCGGGAGCTGAACCGGGCGCTGAGCCAGCTTTCCCGCATCCTGGAGCTGTCCGGCAACCCCATTGCGGTGCTGGAAAATGTCGAGGAATCGGAAGACATTGCCGTCCGCCCCGGAGCGGTATGGAACATCCCCGAGGACGCCAAAGCCTACCTCCTCGATTTACTTCAGGGCGGCGGCGTCAACTTGCACATCAACTACATCGATTTGCTTTACCGCACCCTGCACGATATTTCGGAGTCGCCGCGGTCGGCTTTCGGTGGTGTGGAGAGAGACCTGTCCGGCGTGGCGCTGGAGATTGAGCTTCACCCGCTACTGCAGAAAGTCAGGCGCAAGAGAATTATTCGCACGGCGGCCTATAACCGTCGCAACCAGATGATTCTGAGGCTCCTGGAGAAATATGCAGGCGAGAAGTTCGGGGAGAACCGGCTGAGGGTGGTGTGGGGAGCCGTCTTGCCGCAGGACATCAGCCGGCAGGTCAGCAACGAGCAGGTGCTCGTCCAGACGGGCATCCACTCGCGACGCCGGGCGATGGACGATATGGGCATCCGCGACCCCGAGTTCGAGTTCAAGCGCTGGCTGGAGGAGAGGGAAGTCATCCTCAAGATGAACAAAGAGCTTAACGCCAGGTCCGCGAAAAGCGGCGTGAGAGAGAGGGCTTTCGGGACGGAAGGCGTTGAGGAATAGGAGGCACCATCATGGAACAGGCGGAACAAATAACGGTTGAGCTGGAAGCCACCCGCGGCGACCTGGAACGGGTGAAACGGGAAAAGGCAGACATTGCCCGGGAGCTTGAAGCCCGAGACGCGGCGATTGCTGAGCTAAAGCAGTCGCTCACTGGCAAAGACAGCGAGATAGCCATCCTGAAGCAGACTGTCGTTGAGTCTGAGAAGAAGCTGGCGGAAACGGGCGACGTGCTGGGGAAGGCAATCGCCAGCCATAAGGCTCTCATCGCGCGGGCAAACCCGGACATTCCGGCGGAGCTGGTGACCGGCGACACCATCGAGTCAATCAATCAGTCGCTGGAAAACGCCCGCGCCCTGGTCGACAAAGTGAAGCAGGGCATCGAGGCGGAAATCTCGAAGGCCAAAGTGCCCTTCGGGGCGCCGCCGCGGGCGCCAATCGACCTTTCAGCGCTATCGGCGCGGGAGAAAATTCAATACGCAATAGGAGGTAAGAAGTAATGGCACTGACACTGGCAGAAGCGGCCAAGCTTTCCAACGATATGTTGATGCAGGGGGTGGTGGAGACCATCGTCAAGGAATCGCCCATCCTGCAGAGGCTTCCTTTCATCGAGATTGTGGGCAACGGGCTGACCTACAACCAAGAGAATGTCCTGCCCACCGTCGATTTTTACGATGTGGGCGATACCTGGGCGGAGTCCACACCCACCTTCACGCAGAAGACCGCCCAGCTCAAGATTATGGGTGGTGATGCTGACGTGGACAATTTCCTCAAATCCACCCGCAGTAACATCCAGGACCTCGAGGCGGCGGTGGTCGAGCTGAAGGCGAAGGCGGTCAAGAGTAAGTTCGAGGACATCTTCATTTACGGCGACGCCACGGCGAACCCCAAGGCGTTCGATGGGCTGAAGAAGCTCATCAATACCGGCGCGGCCGGGCCGCAGGTCATTGCGATGGCGGATGCTGGCGCTACTCTCACCCTTGCTAGGCTGGATGAACTCATTGATGCCGTCAAGGGCGGCAAGCCCGATATGCTCGTTGTGAGCCGCCGCTCGCGTCGCAAGCTGAACGCGCTGGTGCGGGCGGCCGGCGGGATGATGGAGACTGACCGCGATAAGTGGGGCAACTTTATCCAGTTCTGGGACGGCATACCCGTCGGCGTGAACTACTGGGTTCTGGACACCCACGCGGTGGCGGGTGGGGTGGAGACAGCAATCACCGGCGGTGACTGCTCGACCATTTACGCTGTGCAGTTCGGCGAGTGGGC